>JAKBCJ010000543.1 GCA_021807975.1 Pseudomonadota bacterium
ACGCTGGTGGAATTCGCGGATAGCGATTGTGCTGGCGGCTTGGAGAAAACCCTGGCACCGTTCGGTAAATTTTTGAATGTCCATCTTATGTCCCTTTCAGCAGGCGACAGCCTTTCGATGCCCCGGAATTTGGCGGCATGAACAGGCTTTCACCCGGAAGTGGGGCGGGGCACACGACCGCTCAAGGGGGTTCGAACCATGCGAATCGAATATCTGTACCGCTATCCGGTCAAAGGTTTGACAGCGGAAGCGCTTGACCAGGCGGAGGTCGAAGCGGGCGGTGCGATTCCCTGGGACCGTGCATTCGCGCTGGCGCAGGGGGATTCCGGGTTCGATCCGGCCAATCCTGCGTGGCTGCCGAAGTGGAATTTCCTGTGCCAGATGAAGCACGCGAAGGCGGCGTTGCTGTTCAGCATCTTCGACCCCGGGTCGATGATGCTGCGAATCCGCGCGCCGGATGGCAGCGGGGTCGAGGCAAACCCGCTAACCGGGGCCGGACAACAACGCTTAGCCTCGTTTCTGACCGACTACCTGGGCGATGAGGCCCGCGGGAAACCGAGCTTCCACCATATTCCGGGGCATGTTTTCGGTGATCAGAAGAAGCCTGTGATCAGCCTGAACAATCTGGCCAGCCTACGGGATTTCGAGGCCAAGGTCGGGGCCAGGCGGCATCGGCGGCGGTTTCGCGCGAATGTGTGGTTCAGCGGCGCGCCTGCCTGGGCGGAGCGGGACTGGATCGGGCGGGAGATCCAGGTGGGCGGTGCGGTGCTGCGGGTGGTGAAGGGCACGACGCGCTGCCCGGCGACCGAGGTCAATCCCGAAACCGGGGACCGGGACGCGGACCCGATCGGCGAACTTC
The DNA here is from genome assembly GCA_021807975.1 of Pseudomonadota bacterium. Lineage (GTDB taxonomy): Bacteria > Pseudomonadota > Alphaproteobacteria > Acetobacterales > Acetobacteraceae > Rhodopila. Next base: position 860 of record JAKBCJ010000543.1, read on the forward strand.
GTTCCCTATATGGTCATGTCGAACTGGGCGTTCATGCGGAAGTCGTCGATGCCGGGCGATTTTCTATCGGGGACGCAATGGAATTGATCGAAATATAAAGGGCATCTTTCATTTATGTTGCGATAAGGCACCATAAATGGAGGCAAATTTCTGGAAGTTTCATTGCAGTCTGACGGAAACGTGAGTTAGAGAAGCTGCGTTTCTCCCTTGAACTTTGCCGCGGGGGTTCGCCTTCGCGGCATTTCTTTTTGAAGCGGGGATTTTTGTCTTCTTCGGATCGTCGATGCGCCAAATGTCAGATCACGGTCGCGGAACACGCCCGCTGTTGCGACCACTCAGCGGCATGGCCGAGGATTCGCGTCCTTATATCGCGGCGCTTCTAATCATGGCTGCGCTGCTGTCGCTTTGGGCAGGACTCTGCGCAGCGCGAATTTTCCGGTGACTGAGGGGGTGGGCGAGCCGACCCCGTCGAGGGGGAAGTGAAGACGAAGCCGGCCGCCAAAAGTCCAGGGCGTGGGGATCACCCTGTGAGAGATGGTCTTAAGGGCGGCGCGGGGAACAGGCAAGAATAATAAATCGCTATTTATACCATGAAAAACACAAATCCGCAAAAATGGAGTAATATTGAGACTATAAGAATATTTTTGTTGCCCCCTGATTCGGTGGCGCGGCCTTCAATGGCAGCAACCAGCCCGACCGTTACCCACTTGCCATCGTTGCTGGGTAACGGTCAGACGGTCGTGTCAGACCTTGCGCTTGTTGTGCAGAACGCCGGCTTCGCGCAGAGCCTCGATTTCAGCCTCGGTGTAGCCGTACTGGGCCAGCACCTCGGTTCCGTGCTGATTGAACGCAGGCGGCGGGCGGCGCGTGCCGCCCTTGGTGCGGCTGAATTTGATCGGCGTGCCCAGGCCCTTATACCAATCGAGTTCGGTCACCATCTCCCGGTGTGCCGTGTGGGGTGCTGCCGTCGCTTCGTCCACTGCCAGCACCGGGCCGGCCGGCACCCCTGCCCGGATCAGGCGCATCGACAATTCCTTGCCGTCTTGATCGGCGAAGGCCGCGGCCAACGCCAAGGTGAGTGCAACGCGGTTGACGTTACGGTCCCCATTGCTGGCGAAACGCGGATCGTCAGCCAGTTCGGGGCGGCCGACCAGTTCGCACAGTTTGCGGAACTGGCCGTTGTTGCCGCTGGCGATGAAGATTTCGCAGGTCTTGGTGGGGTATTTGTCGTACGGGACCAAGTTCGGATGCGGATTGCCGGTTCCAGTCGGGCGCTTACCGTTCAGGAAGTAGTTCGGCGCCTGCGGGTGCAGCAATGCCATGCCGCAATCGTACAGAGTCATGTCCAGATACTGGCCGAGGCCGGAGGACTTCCGCTCATGCAGCGCCATCAGGATGCCAACGGCGGAATACAGGCCGGTGCCCATATCGACGATTGCCGTGCCCATCCGCATCGGACCGGTGCTGGCGTCCCCATTGATGCTCATCAGACCGGTCATGGCCTGCAGGATAGCATCGTACCCCGGCAGACCGCCCAGCGGCCCGTCGCCGCCGAAGCCGGAGACGCGGCAGTGGATCAGGCCGGGGAAGCGTTTGGACAGGATGTCCTGGTAGCCGAGGCCCCATTTTTCCATCGAGCCTGGCTTGAAGTTCTCGATCAGGATGTCGGCGTCCTCCAGCAGGCGCATCAGCACCGCCTTGCCCTCGGGCTTGCCCAGATCCAGCGCGATGGAGCGCTTGTTGCGGTTGACACCGATGAAATAGCTGGCATCGCCCTCGTGGAACGGCGGTCCCCAGTCGCGGACTTCGTCACCCTGCGGCGGTTCAATCTTGATGACGTCGGCCCCGTGATCGGACAGGATCATTGTGCAGTAGGGGCCGCCCAGCACGCGGGTCAGGTCGATAACCTTGATGCCCGCCAGGGCGCCGGGCGTTTTGGCCAAGCCCTTACCGAGCGGAAGTGGGGTTTGCGCGCCGTCCATCCATGTGTCCTTTATTGCCCGTTTGTTCGTTCCTGGCCGAGCGCTTGAACCATTTTCACCGCCCCCGAACAGACGAGGCATATAATACAGCGATGCCCATCCAGGCCAGTGGGCCGGACCAGGTCAGCGGGGCGCGCGCTATTCCGGCAATGCCGCGTCGGGAGACCTGGCGCCTTGCGGGGCGATCCTGGAGCGAGCTATCGCCAATGGTCGGGGAACCCGACGCTGTGTCATGCCGTTACCGGCCGTGGCCGCCACCCCCGCCGTGCCCTCCACCGTGGCCACCGCCGCGACCGCCGCCCCATCCTCTGGCCATGCCG
>JAKBCJ010000544.1 GCA_021807975.1 Pseudomonadota bacterium
TATCAGGCGCTGGAAAAGGTCGATGGCGACCCGACCAAGCTGGATTGGGAAGTGTTCAAGGACACGCTGATCGAGCAGGCGGAGCAGGGCGTCGATTATTTCACCATCCATGCCGGCGTGCGCCTGCGATACGTGCCGCTGACCGCTAGGCGTGTCACCGGGATCGTGTCGCGCGGCGGGTCGATCATGGCCAAGTGGTGCCTGTCGAAGCACAAGGAATCGTTCCTGTATGAGCGTTTCGACGAGATTTGCGACATCATGCGTAAATACGACGTGTCGTTCTCGTTGGGCGACGGCCTGCGCCCGGGGTCGAATGCCGATGCCAACGATGCCGCCCAGTTCGGCGAGCTGGAGACTCTGGGCAAACTGACCAAGGTGGCCTGGAACAAGGGTTGTCAGGTGATGATCGAAGGCCCCGGCCATGTGCCGATGCACAAGATCAAGGTCAACATGACCAAGCAACTGGCCGAATGCGGCGAAGCCCCGTTCTATACGCTTGGGCCGCTGACCACCGACATCGCGCCGGGCTATGACCACATCACCTCTGCCATCGGCGCGGCGATGATCGGCTGGTACGGCACGGCCATGTTGTGCTACGTCACGCCAAAGGAGCATCTGGGTCTGCCGAACCGCGATGACGTCAAGACCGGCGTCATTACATACCGGATCGCCGCCCACGCCGCCGACCTGGCCAAAGGCCACCCCGCCGCCAAACTGCGCGACGATGCCGTCAGTCGCGCTCGGTTTGAATTCCGCTGGGAAGACCAGTTCAACCTGTCGCTGGACCCCGATACCGCCCGGTCTTTCCATGACGAAACCCTGCCCAAGGAAGCCCACAAGGTCGCGCATTTCTGTTCCATGTGCGGCCCCAAATTCTGCTCCATGAAGATCACCCAGGATCTGCGCGTGGAGGCCGAACGGATGGCCGGCATGGACGTCAAAAGCGCGGAATTCGCTGAGGCGGGCAAGGAAATCTATCTGCCGCAAGCCGCGGCCGAATAGGGCCGCGTCAGCACGATGACGGAACCCGGGGCGGCGTTGACGGCGATCGGTCAACTGGCGGATGCCGAAATCGATATCGGCAACGCCGCCCTGCAGCTCGCCAGGATCGATGTTCCGCAGGCGGATTGGATGTCCGCCGCCGGGCATTTGTCGGACCTGGCGAAAGGCGTTGTCGAACGCGCCGGGATGCTCGACGGCGAAGATCTGCGGGGCCGGGCCGCCGCGTTGGCCGACCTGTTGGCAGGCGAATTCGGATACGTCGGCGATACCGAAACCTATGACGATCCGGCCAATGCCAATCTGATCCGGGTGATCGAACGCCGCCGCGGCTTGCCGGTCGCGCTGGGAGTATTATGGCTGCACGCAGCCCGTTCGGCCGGGTGGGACAGCCACGGGGTCGATTTCCCGGCACACTTCCTGATCGCGCTGGAAGGGCAGAAGACGCAAGTCGTGGTCGATGTTTTCAATCGTGGCCAAACGATGTCGGCAAAGGACCTGCGGGCGCTGTTGCAGCGGGTGGAGGGTGAGAAAGCCGAATTGCGCCCTGGACTGTTGCAGCCGATGAGCACCCGGCGGGTGCTGCTGCGGCTGCAGAACAACATCATGACTCGCCGGCTGGCAGCGGGCGACCTGCGTGGGGGTCTGCGATGTACCGAGGATATGCTGCTGATCGCGCCTGATCAGTCCGAGCTGTGGCGTCAGGCAGGGATCATGAACCAGCGGCTTGAGCAGGTCGCCGCCGCGCGGGATTGCTATCTGCGGTTCCTGGAACTGGTGCCGCAGGGCATGGCCGCCAACCGCGTGCGGGCGCAACTGGATATTCTGAAGTCGATGCTGAACTAACGCCAGTAACGCGGCCCCGGCAGCGTGCGAGCGATACCATTGGCGGATTTCCGGCCGCGTTGACGCTTCGGGCCACCGAGCCTAGCCTGCCCCGATAGATTAACGCGATAGATTAAAGCGGGAGAAGCGCTGTTATGCCGACCAAACTTAAGGCACGAATCGACGCCGGCAAAGCGAACGTCAATGGATGGCTCGCCATCCCGTCCGGATTCTCGGCCGAGGTCATGGCGCAGTGCGGCTGGGATAGCGTGACCGTGGATATGCAGCACGGTGTGCAGGATTATCAGTCCATGGTGCAGTGCTTCCAGGCGATGCAGGCGCATCCGATCACCCCGATGGTCCGAGTGCCTTGGAACGAACCGGGTATTATCGGCAAGGTGCTTGACGGCGGCGCGATGGGCGTGATCTGCCCGATGGTGAATACGGCGGCGGAAGCCAGGGCGCTGGCCGATGCCTGTCTGTATCCGCCGATGGGCAAGCGCAGCAACGGACCGATCCGCGCCGCGATGTATGGCGAAGCGAGCAGCTATCAGGCCACCGCCAACAACGAAATCCTGGTGATCCCGATGATCGAAACCCAGCAGGGGATCGACAACATCGACGAAATCCTAAGCGTCCCGGGCATCAGCGGCATCTATATCGGGCCGTCCGACATAGGCCTGTCGCTGGGTTTGATCCCGATCCTGGATCGCGAGGAGCCGGTCATCATGGATATCTATGCCAAGCTGCTGTCCGCATGCAAAAAGCACGGCAAATTCGCCAGCATTCATAACGGTTCGGCCGCCTATGCCGCCCGCATGATCCAGATGGGCTTCCAGCTTTGCACGATCGCCAACGACAGCGGCCTGATGGCGCGTGCTGCACGAGAGGCTGTCGCGGCCACCCGCAAGGCCGCAGGCGAGGTCGCGAATTAAGACCGGCGGAAGTTCCCCCATGCTCCGCCCGTTGAAACGGAGCATGGGTTTTACCCGCCAGAACGGCGGTGAACGCCACTGACACAGACCTTCCTGATATCGAATCCGCCCGGATTGTCCGCTAACTCCTGACGCCGCGCGGAGTAATCCGATGCCCCGAAGCGGCGACAGGCCGGGGTAGGCAGGCTGCCTGGAAACGGAAGTCTGGATCACCAAAAAACCAGATCATCCGACCAGTTTCCACAGCGGCCGGTCTCTCGGCCTGCATGCCGGGGGAGGCGAGGCGGTGTGACGGACGCCAGGGGAATCGGGTGAATTTTTATCCTTTGATAATTTCTACCAGGAAGTCATCATCCCAAGCGGCGACTTTCCGCTTTAGCCGTAACGAGTCCTTG
>JAKBCJ010000545.1 GCA_021807975.1 Pseudomonadota bacterium
TGTCCAACCAGACAGGGGCGGACGGCAAGCCGGTGGGTCTGAACGACGCCGGGCAGGGCTGGCACACCGATATGTCCTATAGCAAGGACATCGCGCTGGCGAACATCCTGCATGCCCGGGCGGTGCCGATGCGCAACGGCAAGCCGGTGGGCGAGACTCAGTTCCGCGACATGCACGCCGCGTATGACGAATTGCCGGACGAGATAAAGCACAAGATCGAAGGCCGCACCGCGACCCATGACTTCGAGAAATTCTGGGAGGTGATGCGCCTTCGCCCCGGATCGCGCCGCAATCCGCTGACCGAGGAGCAGAAGCGCAAGAAGCCGCCGGTTTCGCAGCCCCTGGTGCGGGTTCATCCGCTGACGGGGCGCAAAATTCTGTATGCGAACCCCGGCTATACGATGTGGATCGACGGGATGGAGCGCGACGAGAGCGACCGGATTACCGAGTATCTGTTCCGGCATCAGGAACGGGCGGAGTTTCTCCATGCGCACCGCTGGGCGGTGGGCGACGTGCTGATGTGGGATAATATTGGCACCGTCCACAATGCGATCGCCGATTATCTGCCGGATGAGCCGCGCTATATGCGCCGGGCGCAGGTGATGGCGACGCTGGATTATCCGGCACTGGTGGCATGATGTCCTCGGTATTCACCGGCAAGCGGATTGTCGTCACCGGCGGGGCGGGCGGTATCGGTATCGAAACCGTTCGCGGGTTCATGGAACAGGGCGGCCATGCGATCATGGCCGATATCGACGAGGCGGCGCTGGAACGTGCGCAGGCGACCCTGGGGCGGGTGCGGTTGGCGACCATCGCCTCGCCGCTGGACACGCCCGCGGAATGTGCCCGGGTGATCGAGGCGGCGGGCGCGCCGGTCTATGCGCTGGTGCATCTGGCCGGGGTGTTCGAGCGGGATGGGCTGGACCCGGAAGACCATGGCGTGTGGAACCGGGCGATCGCGGCGAATCTGACCAATGCCTATGACATGGCGGTGGCGTTCAGCAGCCGTTTCGACCGGCGCGAGCCCGCGCGGATCGTCTTCGCGAGTTCCATCGCTTACCGGCGCGGCAGTGCGGATCGTGTGCCGTATGCGGCGGCGAAGGGCGGGATCGTCGGGCTGACCCGGGCGTTGTCGCGGAAACTGGCGCCGGATGTGCTGGTGAACGCGGTTGCGCCGGGCGTCATCGAAACAAAGATGGCCGATCCGATCATTGCCGAACGCGGCGATTCGTACCGGCGGGAAATCCCGCTGAAGCGTTTCGGCAAGCCGTCGGAAATCGCGTCGGTGATCCGGTTTCTGTGTTCGCCGGACGCATCGTATATCACGGGCCAGACCATCACGGTGGATGGCGGGATCACCAACGCTTAGGCTACGCAGCGAAATAACCGCTTTGATTGACGCACGGGCGGCGGAGCCCGTTTTGGCGGGCCTGCGAGGTTGTAATCCAATCCCGATTGGCGAGCTTTTGACTCGTTGACTTATCGGATGGCCCTTGGGACGGTTTGACGGTTCCTTGCCGCGGATTGTCTGCCGTTGGGTGTCATACTAGGCGACGGTAACCTCGGCTCTCCGACGGCGCCCCGTCAGGCTGATTCCATCGTCTTCGATCCGGCCCATCGAGGCGCGGGTTGCGGGCTAACGCCTGTTCGCTGCGACCGGCAGCACCTGTTTCGGCCTCCGGTCGCTCGTCCGCCGGGGGCACGGCTCATGGCGTCCCGGTGGCGGCAATGTCGCGAGAAAGCAAGCACCTAACGCAAATAAGGAAGGCGATGCCGCTGATTGCGCAGATGGAGCGGTTTACACGGTATTGACTATCCGTTCGATTTCCAGCCGTTTCATGCCGAAGTTGAGCAGAAAGCCCAGGTGAAGGTCGGGGGCTTTGAGGCAATCGATGCACTGGGCGTGGTGTGCCTCATTCAGTGCGTTGGCGGCTTTCAATTCGACCAGCAGCGCCTGCTCGACAATAAGGTCCGCCACATATTCACCGGCGACGATGCCGTCGTAGGTTATTGTCAGGCTACGCTGCTGTTCTATGCCGAACCCGGCTTTGCGAAGTTCCCGGGCCAAGGCATTCTCATAGACCTTTTCGAGAAATTCGACTCCCACGCATTGAGAACGGCGAACCCACCGCCGATGATAAGCCGCGAGATATCGTTGGGTAGTCGGTCAGTTTCAACAATGATACAGAAAATAATCCTATAACCCATTATGTGCTTGTGTTTCTGGCTTTGGGCTAAACCCGCTCACTGCGGTGCGACCTTAATAAACACGATTGGCGTTCCGGGCGTAGCTGGTCCGTCAATCGGATTTAACCCAGCCTTGCTGAGTGCCGCGAACACGGAAGCAGATGTTGGGTTTTTGTGGTCAAACTGCACGATCAATCCGGTTTGGCCATTCATTATGAGGTTGCCGTGCCCAACGGCAACTTGGACTCCCGGGACTGTTGCGAACACCGCGCCCAGGTCTGAGGCAAAGCGTTCAAGATTCGGCATGAACGGAATGATGCTAATAATCGCCCCTGATTTCGTTGTTTCCCGAATTGCACGCTTCGCGTCTTCTGTCAGCGGATTGGGAGTTCCGCTCGGTGCAATAGAAACCGATGGTGGTGGTGATGGGGTATGCGGGGCATTCTGCAATCGTTCTATAGCTTGCTCTGCTTGCGACATCCGCCGCTGCATTCCTTCGAGATTTCCGCTTAACGCCCCGATGGTGACGCCATCTTTAGCAACTTCCGACCTTGCATTGCCCAAGTCTGTCGCCAGCCCGGCCGCTTGTCGGTTCAGGGATGCGATTTCGATTTGCTGCCGACCCGCTAAGATGGTGTCCGACCAAAGCAACAAAATTCCGATTGCGGCCTCTCCCGCAAGCGCGACCAGCAATAAGCGCCAACCTTTTTCTTGGGTGGTTTTTGAAAATCGTTCGTTCTCTAGGAGCACACCCGCCCAAACCGCGACGTTCGATACCGCCAGTAATATGCCTAATCCTTCGCGAACAGACTCCAACTGGTCATTGCTCAGCGCCATATTTTTATCTTGCTTTTTATCAAACTCAGCATTGGCTATTTATCTACTTCTCTACCCGCTCCACGGCCCCCGTTCGCGTCGTTGTGACGTGGGCATTAGGACCGCGCTGCCTCCCAA
>JAKBCJ010000546.1 GCA_021807975.1 Pseudomonadota bacterium
TGCCGATGCACAAGATCAAGGTCAACATGACCAAGCAACTGGCCGAATGCGGCGAGGCCCCGTTCTATACGCTTGGGCCGCTGACCACCGACATCGCGCCGGGCTATGACCACATCACCTCCGCCATCGGCGCGGCGATGATCGGCTGGTACGGCACGGCGATGCTGTGCTACGTCACGCCAAAGGAGCATTTGGGTCTGCCGAACCGCGACGACGTCAAGACCGGCGTGATTACATACCGGATTGCCGCTCACGCAGCCGACCTGGCGAAAGGCCACCCCGCCGCCAAGCTGCGCGACGATGCCGTCAGCCGCGCTCGGTTCGAGTTCCGCTGGGAAGACCAGTTCAACCTGTCGCTGGACCCGGATACCGCCCGTTCGTTCCATGACGAAACCCTGCCGAAGGAAGCGCACAAGGTGGCGCACTTCTGCTCCATGTGCGGCCCGAAATTCTGTTCGATGAAAATCACGCAGGATCTGCGGGTTGAGGCCGAACGGATGGCCGGCATGGACGCCAAAAGCGCGGAATTCGCCGAGGCGGGCAAGGAAATCTATCTGCCGCAAGCCGCGGCGGAATAGGGCCGCGTCAGCACGATGACGGAACCCGGGGCGGCGTTGACGGCGATCGGTCAACTGACAGATGCCGAAATCGACATCGGCAACGCCGCCTTGCAATTCGCCAGGATCGATGTTCCGGAAGCGGATTGGATATCCGCCGCCGGGCATTTGTCGGACCTGGCGAAGGGCGCTGTCGAACGCGCCGGGATGCTCGATAGCGAGGATTTGCGGGGCCGGGCGGCCGCGTTGGCCGACCTGTTGGCAGGCGAATTCGGATATGTCGGCGATACCGAAACCTATGACGATCCGGCCAATGCCAATCTGATTCGGGTGATCGAACGCCGCCGCGGCTTGCCGGTCGCGCTGGGAGTGTTATGGCTGCACGCCGCCCGTGCGGCCGGATGGGACAGCCACGGGGTCGATTTCCCGGCACATTTCCTGATCGCGCTGGAAGGGCAGAGGACGCAAGTCGTGGTCGATGTATTCAATCGTGGCCAAACGATGTCGGCAAAGGACCTGCGGGCGCTGTTGCAGCGGGTGGAGGGTGAGAAAGCCGAATTGCGCCCCGGTCTGTTGCAGCCGATGAGCACCCGGCGGGTGCTGCTGCGGCTCCAGAACAACATCATGACTCGCCGGCTGGCTGCGGGCGATCTGCGCGGTGGTCTGCGATGTACCGAGGATATGCTGCTGATCGCGCCGGACCAGTCCGAACTGTGGCGGCAGGCAGGGATCATGAACCAGCGGCTGGAGCAGGTCGCCGCCGCGCGGGATTGCTATCTGCGGTTCCTGGAACTGGTGCCGCAGGGCATGGCCGCCAACCGCGTGCGGGCGCAACTGGATATTCTGAAGTCGATGCTGAACTAACGCCAGCAATGCGGCCTCGGCAGCGTGCGAGCGATACCATTGGCGGATTTCCGGCCGCGTTGACGCTTCGTGCCACGGAGCCTAGCTTGCCCCGATGGATTAACGCGATAGATTAAAGCGGGAGAAACGCTGTTATGCCGACCAAACTCAAGGCACGAATTGACGCTGGCAAAGCTAACGTCAACGGATGGCTCGCCATCCCGTCCGGCTTCTCGGCCGAGGTCATGGCGCAGTGCGGCTGGGACAGCGTGACCGTGGATATGCAGCACGGTGTGCAGGATTATCAGTCCATGGTGCAGTGCTTCCAGGCAATGCAGGCGCATCCGATCACCCCGATGGTCCGGGTTCCGTGGAACGAGCCCGGTATCATCGGCAAGGTGCTTGACGGCGGCGCGATGGGCGTGATCTGCCCAATGGTGAACACGGCGGCGGAAGCCAAGGCGCTGGCTGATGCCTGTCTGTATCCGCCGATGGGCAAGCGCAGCAACGGCCCGATCCGCGCCGCGATGTATGGGGAAGCGAGCAGCTATCAGGCCACCGCCAACGGTGAAATCCTGATTATTCCGATGATCGAAACGCAGCAGGGGATCGACAACATCGACGAAATCCTGAGCGTTTCGGGCATTAGCGGCATCTATATCGGGCCGTCCGATATGGGTCTGTCGCTGGGTTTGATCCCGATCCTGGATCGCGAGGAGCCGATTATCCTGGAGATTTATGCCAAGCTGCTGGCCGCATGTAAAAAGCACGGCAAGTTCGCCGGCATTCATAACGGCACGGCGGCCTATGCTGCCCGCATGATACAGATGGGCTTCCAGCTTTGCACGATCGCCAACGACAGCGGCCTGATGGCTCGTGCTGCACGGGAGGCTGTCGCGGCCACCCGCAAGGCGGCCGGCGAGGCTGCGAATTAATACTAGCGGAAGTGCCCCATGCTCCGCCCGTTGAAGTGGAGCATGGGTTTTACCCGCCAAAACGGCGGTGAACAGTGCTGACACAGACCGTCCTGATGTCGAATCCGCCCGGATTGTCCGCTAACCCCTAACGCTGCGCGGGGAAATCCGATGCCCTGAAGCGGCGGCAGACCGAGTCCGACAGGCTGTCTGGAAACGGAAGTCTGGATCACCAAAAAACCAGATCATCCGACCAGTTTCAACAGCGCCCGGTCGCTCGGCCTGCATGCGGGGGGAGGCGAGGCGGTATGACGGACGCCGCGCCCTGTTCCGCTAAACCAAGCGCCAGTGTACCAAGGTAAAGGGCGGTTTGGCGGTATTATGATGCTCGAACACCGCTTCAACCTTGGCGCCGATCGGCACGGGTTGTCGGGGATCGCCGATCAGGTTGCCCACCATACGGACGTTGCCGGCGCCCGGCAGTTCCACCAACGCCGCGATATAGGGGCCGTGGCCGTTCAGCGCGGGATGCACCGGGTGCCAAACGCGCTGGTAGCTGTAGATGACGCCGCGGCCTTCGACCTCGCGCCAGTCCAGATCGAAGCTGTTGCAGCGGTGGCAGATCCATTCCGGGCCCCACTGCCAGTGATTGCAGCCCTTGCAGAACTGGATGACCAGTTTCTCGTTGCGTGTTCCTTCCCAATAGGGGGTGGACAGTCCATCGGCGCCGGCGGTCGGCGCGGGCAGGCCTTCGGGTAGATACAACATTACAGAGCGGCCTCCGAACCCAGGATCAAGGAGCTGACGGGTGTCACCATCGGACCC
>JAKBCJ010000547.1 GCA_021807975.1 Pseudomonadota bacterium
CATCGTCACCACAGCCGAATCCCGCCGCCACAACGCCGCCGCTTCCGGCGAACGCGGGACCGATGCGGGCCGCGCCTGAAGCCGGCGCCACCGGCGTCTTCTACCCTCCGGTGTCATGGCCGTGCGCGGCGCGGCCACCCGGGACTTCGCCTTTTTCCGCGCCTCAACTCCTGAATGACCAGCGCAAAAAGCCCCCAACCGTCTTGTCCACGCGAAGTCCCGGCCATCCGCGCACCGACCGACGAAATCCAAACCGCCGAAGGCGGAGACTGTCATGGCGGACCCGGGCCCCATAGCCACTAAAATACCCGGCCGATCCCCGGCTTTGTGTCCCGCCAGTGACGCGGATGCCCACCGATGGATTTTCGCCACAAGCCCCGCGGCCCTGGCCAACCAGATACCAGCGGGCGCAGCCGCAAACCGCATCTCTGCGAACTCTGCGGTTCTCGGCGATCTCTGCGTTACAAAAGCAACCGCGCCGCTCTATCCGTTAACCCCCGGGAACCACGGCCGTGGATCGCCCCCCATGGCATGCTGCGCGTCCCCCCTCCCGCTGCTAGATTCGTGTTAAGACAGCATCGAAGCGCCACCGGAGAGCCAATTGTTAACCCAACGTAGCACGCCGCCCGGCAGCAGCCGCCACGGCAACGCGAATCCCCCCGGCAGACAATCCCGGGGCGGACCCGGGGCAACAAACCCATGATCGGGGGCGCGCTATTCAGCGGCTACTATCTCGATGAAGGCATCAAGCCCGATGCGGATGCCCTGCCCGACGCGGACGCGCTGGCCTTCGCCCACCTCGCGAAATCCTGCTTTTCCCACGTCCCGGCATCCGGAAAGCTCGGCGAAGCCGAAACCGAAGCCCTGATCGTCTTTCCCATCCTTGCCGCGCTCGGCTGGTTTCACCTCCCGCAACAACCCGCCGGCAGACGCCGCGAAGACGTGCCCGACGCGCTGTTGTTCCTCGACCCCGGAGCGCAGCGCCATGCGCTCGATCAGCCGCCCGGAATCGATCGCTGGAAGCAAGCCGCCGTCGTCAACGAAAATAAGGCATGGGACCTTCCGCTGGATCGGGCCGCCGGCAAGATCGTGCGAACACCTGCATCGCAGGCGTTGCGCTATCTTCGGCTCGCCGACGAACACACCGCCGGCCTGCTCCGCTGGGCATTGCTCACCAATGGCCGGATCTGGCGCCTGTACTTCGCCGGCGCGTCGTCCATGGCGGATCGCTTTCTGGAAGCCGATCTGCCGGCCCTGACCGCCGAAGCGGATACGCCAACCGGCCTGGCCAGACTGAAAGCCTTCCTGCTGTTCTTCCGCCGCGACGCCTTCGCGTCTGACGCCACCGGCCGGCCATTTGTGCTCCGGGCGATGGACCAAGGACGCGCATGGCAGGAACGGGTCACGGCCGATCTGTCCCGCAGCGTCTTCGACACCGTCTATCCCGCGCTGCTGAAGGCGCTCGGTGCCGCCGATCCGGCGCGGAATCCCGCCGATCCGGCATGGCCCGACACCATCCGCCACAGTGCGGTGGTGCTGCTGTACCGCCTGCTGTTCGTGCTGTACGCCGAAGATCGCGACCTGCTGCCCGTTACTCACAAGGGATATCAACCGCGATCCCTGACCCATCTGCGTCAGGCGGTTGCCCTGGCCCTGGACACCAGACAAAGGCTGTCCGAAACCGACGCCTTCTGGTGGAGCGAACTGCAAACGCTGTTCAAGGCGATCGACAAGGGCAGCGATGCCATGGGATTGCCCGCCTACAACGGCGGCCTGTTCGACCAGCGCGAAGCCCCGTTGCTGCACAACGCGGAACTGCCCGACGCCGCGCTCGCTGGCATTCTGGACGGATTGTCCCGCCGCAAGGACGGGGCGGAGATGCGGTCGGTGAACTACCGCGACCTTTCCGTGCAGCAACTCGGCGCGATCTACGAACGGCTGCTGGATTTCGATGTCGCCGTTGACGCCAGCGGCACCGTCACCCTCAGCGCCGACAGCTCCGCCCGCAAGCTGAGCGGGTCGTTCTACACCCCGCCATCGCTGGTGCGCCTGATCCTGGATTCGACCATCGGCCCGCATGTGACGGAACGCCGCGCGGCATTCAAGGCAAACGCCGAAACCGTGAAAAGCGACCGACGCCCGGCCGCTGAAAAAATCGCCGATCTCCGCCGAACCGACCCGGCGGAGGCTTTGCTCTGCCTAAAACTCGTGGACCCGTCGATGGGGTCCGGCCATTTCCTGGTCACCGTGGTGGACCGGCTGGCCGACGCCGTGCTGCTGAGCATGGAAGAGGCGGCGGTGATCGCACAGTTGGACGGCGGCGTGGAGGGCTACAACTCCCCATTGGCCGACCGGATCGAGGCGGAACGGGCGAAAATCGAGGGCGCGGCGAAACTGCATGGCTGGGCGTACCGGCCGGAACATTTGGACGACCGGCATCTGGTGCGCCGGTTGGTGCTGAAACGCGTGGTCTATGGCGTGGACCGCAACCCGCTGGCGGTGGAACTGGCGAAACTGTCGCTGTGGCTGCACAGTTTCACCGTTGGCGCGCCGCTGTCGTTCCTGGATCATCACCTGCGCTGCGGCGATTCGCTGTTCGGTGCCTGGGTAGCCGATATTGAAAGCACCACCAGCGGCGCCGGGAATGCGAAAGCCGGCGGTTTGGCACTCTACAGCGCCATCGCCACCGCCAAGGGCGCCGCGGCCGGCATGGCGCGAATCGAGGAACTGGCCGACGCCGATATCTCCCAGGTGCGGGAGAGCGTGCAGGCGTTCGAAGTGGTGGAGGAAGCGACCGCCCCGCTGCGCGCGTTCCTGGACTGCTGGCACGCCCTGCTGTGGTTGCCGCCGGTTTCGGACACTGTGCCAGCCGGCGGCGACCGCCAGGCAAGGACAAAGGCGATCAAGGCGGCGGAGCAGGAACGCAAAAGCGCGGTCGGCGCCTGGCTGGACGGGCTGTGCGGCGATGCGGTGGCGCTGGCAGGCGGTGCGAAACCGAAAGGCAAGCCTATCGACGTCCGGGCCGTCGGCGCGCTGCTGACGACCCTGCGGGAGATCGCCAGGCGGCAGAGGATTATGCACTGGCAACCGGCGTTTCCCGGCGTGTGGAACGAGTGGAGCGGGATGGACGCACG
>JAKBCJ010000081.1 GCA_021807975.1 Pseudomonadota bacterium
GAATGCGGCGTCGGCCTGGCCGAACTGGCCGCTTTGCGTCGCCATCAGGCCCTCCAACCGAGCGAGCCGAAGGGCGATGTGCCAGCTGGCGTCTTGCGGAAGGATGGTCCGCAACACGTCCTCCAGGCCGGCCGGATCGATGCGCTTACCGGCGCCGGCCTCGATTTCGATCCCGTCCAATGCGGCGAATGCGGCGCCGACGCTGCCGGGGCCGAACGCGCCGCGGGCGTCGGCGGCCAGTTGCCAGCCCAGCATCCTGGCAGCGAACGGATCCCGCGACGCCTGCGCCAGGTGGATCAGCCCGATGGTCTGCCGCCGCAGCGCCGCCGGGGTTGGGTCGGCATTCAGGAGCCGCAAGGCGTCCTCGGCGCGGGCTGGCTCTCCGGACTCAGTCAGCGCTTCGGCCAGGGCGGCGACCAGCCGGCGATACATCGGCGCGCCCCGGCCAACAGCGGTGCCGCACAGATCTGCCGCCTGCTGGAAAAACCGGGCCGCGTCGGCGTACTCGGCAAGCCCGTCGGCGGCTTTGCCCAGCCCTTCCAGCACCGTCAGGCGATCAACCGGGGAGTCCGGCGGCACCATGGGCAGCACCGCCTGCCACAGATCGATCGCCTCCCGGCCCCTGCCGGTGCCCAGGACATGGTCCGCCAGCGTGCCGGTGGCGGCAACGGCCATCCTGGCATCGCCCAGGGCGAGAGCCTGCCGCAGCGCGAGGCGGAGGATCGGCACACCGATGTCCGGCTGGCCTGCCTGGATCAGCGTCCGGCCCTCGGCGATATCGGTCCAGCCGCGATCCGGCCCATGGTCGGGGGTCAGGCCGTGGACGCGATCGAACAGCCGCAACACCCCGTCGCCGTCCCCGGCGGCGGCGGCGGCCCTGATTCGCAGCATCAGCGCCTGAACCAGCTTGCTGCTATCCCGGGTCCATGCGGCTTCCGCCTCGGTCACCGCCTTACCGGCGGTCACGACGGCATCGCGTACCCGGCCCGCATCCATGTCGTTTTCCGCGCCCGCGATCAGGCATGCCAGCACTACATCGCTCGGCATGCCCGTCCGGCCGTCGCATGCACCGACGACAGAATCAGCCTCCGCCAGCCGGCCCGCCGACCGCAGGGACGGCAACCCGGTCAGCAACTGACGCAACGCTTCGGCACTATCCGCGCCATGATTTCCGACGACGATAGCCCTGGCCCTGGCCCGCAATGCGGCGGCTTCCGTCCGGCGTCCGAGATCATCCAGCAAATCGGCCAGCGCGACCTGCCCCGTGGCCGCTTCGTCGCTGGCGGGATCGCGCAACGACACCAGTTCGCGCAACGCTGACTCCGCCCGCGCCGGGTCGCCTGCCGCAGCCGCGATCGCGGCCCGGCGATCCAGCGCGACCGTCAGCCAGGCGATCCGCCGCAGTCCAAGCGCCCGGAAGCCCTCGATCGCCGCGTCCATGTGCCGCCCAGCCCCGGCATTATGGCCGGTGGTCTCCAGCGCCGCCGCCAGATCCCGCTCCTCGGCGGCAAGCGCCAGGGGGTCCATCCCCGGCTGCTGCCGACGCAGGGCCAGGGACGCCCGGAACAACGGCACAGCATCCGCGACCCGCCCCCCGGCCGCTGCCACCAACGCCCGGTTGTTCAGCAGATCGGCGCGCGTGCCCGACGGGCCGTCCGCCCCCAGCAGCGTCAGCGCGTCGGCGCTGGTGCGATCGGAATCCTCCATCGCCCCCATCTGCCGTTGCACCACGGCGATCCGCGACAGGACCGCGCCTTGCGAAACCGTGTCGCCGGCCTTCGCCGCGATGGCTTCCTCCTCGCGGTACGCGTCGAGCGCCTCGGCGTTCCGCCCCAGCCCTTGCAGGGAGCGAGCGAGCAGGTCACCGGCCTGGATCCGAAACGCGGCGGCGGGTTCCGCGGGGGCAACGACGCCTTGCCACAGCAGCGCCCGAACCCGGCGCGCTGCATCCGCCGCGTCGGTAAAGCGGCCTTGGATGTCGGCGGCGTTGCCGACGCACAGCCATGCCTTGACCGCCCGATCCGCCGGCAAGCCCCCGGGACCGGCCGCCAGATCCGCCGCCCGGCCGCACATCGCCGCGCCCCGGCCAGCCGCGCCCAGCCGCACCAAATCCTGACCGATCAGAATCAGCACCGAGGCCCGGATGGCCGGCGGCGCCTCGGTCACTGCACCGGAGGCCGCCAGCGCGAGGTGGTCGGCGATCGCCTGGTCCCGCTGACCGGCCAGCGCCAGTTGCTGACCCAGTTCGACCTCGACCTGCGTGCGCACCATCAGCAGGTTCGGGGTCCGCAACATCGCGGCCGCTTCGGACAGCCGGGCGACCGCGGCGGCCGGGTCTTGGCGGGCCGCATCGGCGGCGGCTTCGGTGCGTAACGCAGTGGCCGCCGGAAGACTGTCCGGCCCCCAGTGCGCCGCCGCCACCTCCTGTGCCCGCCGGGCGAGAACCACCGCCCGATTGGGATCGCCGATCGCGGCCAGTAACCGGGCCGTCCCATCCAGCAGGGCGAACCTTGAATCGGCGTCCGTGACCAGACCGTTGTCGATATCGGGCAGCGCCGCTTCGGCGAACGCCAGCACCGCCTTCGAACCGGCGGGGCCATTGACGGACAGCGCCAGCTTGCCGGTCAGCAGCGCCCGCTGGTCCGGATCGATCATCCCTGCGTCGGGCGATCCCAGCAGGGCCATGACCTGCTGTTCCGCCACTTCCGGTGTTCCGGCATTGACCTGCCCGCTAAACCAGTTGCCCAGCGTGATCAGTGCGTCGCGCGACAACGGCCCATCCAGCGCGCGCACGATATTATAGCTTTTATGGTACAGTTCAGCGGCTTCGGCGGGCCGGCCCAGCACCTCCAGCGCCCCGGCGCGGCGAGTCATCAGGGCGGCGAGTTCGGCCCGATGGGCGGGGCCATTCGCCGCGGCGATGGCTTCGGCGGCAGCGAATGAGGCTGCCTCCTCCGCCGAGCGGCCGTGGCGCTGGAAGAACAGCGCCAACTGTACATGCGCATCGGCGATTCGCGGGTCGTTCGGCGGCAGCGCGCCGACGCGGGCTGCCAGGGCCTGCCGCAAAGCGGCCTCGGCGGCGGACAGATTGCCCTCATGTTCCCGTATCGCGGCAAGGTCCCCGGAAAATGCCGCCGTGCAGAGGGCGGCTTCCAGGGCCGAGACGGCCTGCGGACAACGCCCCAGGGACTTAAGGACGGTCGGCAGCGCGGCTCGAACGCCGGCATCGCCCGCCAACGCCGCGGTTTGCTGCTGGACCGGGCGCCAGTCGAATATATCGGCCGGCCCCGGGCCGGCTGCCGCGGTTCGCGGCACGGCCATCAGGAGGCCCATGATGATAACGAGAAAGCGCATGAACCTCATTAGCCAATGCCGCGCTTCCGGGGTCGCACATTCGGCCCCGGGTTTCAACATGGCGCCACCGGCATGCGGCCGCGTTCGCCGCATCGAAGCAGGGACTCGCGTTTATGCCGGGGCGTTGAAGGTCGGCATGGACAACGAATAGGCGGCGTCGGCCGGCGGTGCGGCTGCATGCGGTGCCACGGGCGGAACGGTCGCATCCGGCGGGTTCACCAGGTTGCGGGCGGCAACAACCTCTTGCCAGACCGCGACAATGCTTCTCGACGTGGCATCGGCGACCAGACAGTGGCCCGCGCCATCGATCGCGGTCAGGGTCGCATCGGGCTGGCCGGTGGCGTTTTGCAGCGCCTCGTCGATTGCATTCAAACAGGCAATAACCTGCTGCGGGGCCTGTAGGCGGGCGTGACGAACCATGTCGTCGAGCCGCAAGGCCCGCACGCCGTCGGGCGAGGTGGCGACCGGGTCCCGGCCGAGTTCGAAGAAGACACTCACCACCGGCAACATGCCCTGAATCTGCGCCAGAATCGCCCGCGCCTCCTCGAGCCCGCAGGCGACCAAGTGGCGTTCAGGGACGCCCGGCTGCCGGGCGGGGCGATACAGCCCCAGCGTCGCGGCGACCTGTTGTTCAAGCCAGCGGCGAACCTCGGGCGGCGCCTGGCCGATTTGTTCAGGCGATAACGTAATCCCGACCATCTGTTCTTCCCCTTCGCTGAGTTTTCCTGGTCATCCAGACGTCATCTTAGCGGCCGGACGTCCGTCGTTGATCCGGGTCAAGCCGGGCTGTACGGCACGGGACGGTGAACCGGCCTAACCCATTCTTTTACATGCGACCACATCTCGTGATCCGGGGTCTTCAACAGGTCCTTGCGCAGCGTGCCGACAACCTTGGCGGCGGTCGTGGTATCCAAGGCGCCGCTGATCGCTTCCAGCGTATGCGCCGGAGCCACGATAACCACTTCGTCAAAATCGCCGCGTCCCGAGGCCGCGTTCAGTTGCCGTGCGACCTCATGCCCAAACAGCATTTTCTCCTGCTGGTGCGGATCGTGCTTCGGGGCGACGGCGTGATGCGCCGTGGAGCCGCTGTGCATCGAGGCGCCGGGACGGTCGCTGCGAAGGTCCGAGGACCGCTGGTGCGCAGCGTCGGAGTCCAGTGACATCACGGTATGGAGGGCATTGTCCCCGGCGGCGCGCAGGAAGCGCACATGCTCACCATCGGCGACGGCGATCAAAATCCGGGTTTGTGTCGGCATGGCGAACGTCCTTCGCTGTTAGGCCGGAACTGCCCGATGTGTGCCGCCCGCATGGTCCGTTCGGTTGCGCCCGCCAGGATCGCGACGGGAATCGAACGCACGAGCAAGGCCGGCCGCATCGGCTAACCTCCGGTTCGCGACAGCAAGCCTAGACCCCGATTTTTGCGTCGCCTTGACATGGATCAAGGTTTTGCCACCCGCATATCGCCGGAGGCGGTCAGCTCACGACCAAGTGTCGTCGGTCCAACCATTCTCATCGTAATCGGCCATGCACTGATCGACCAGGGCTTCCATCTTCGCCATATCGCCGCCCTTCTCCGCCCCGGTCAGCGTCTGCGCCCTGATATCTTCCCAGCCGCCGGCGTAGTTGCGCTCATACAATTCGTGCCGGCCGCCGAATTCCGTGCCGACGCATTCCCACAGCAGCTTCATGATCTTGATGCGTTCCTTGTAGTCGATGCCGTGCGAGCCGCGGACATATTGCTTCAAATACGGATCGATATCGGGATTGCCGAAATCCTTGACCGAGGACGGCAGGTAAATCAGGCCGGACGTCACGGTCCGTTCGATAATGTCCTTGATGCGAGGATACGCGTCCGGTGCGAACACCCTATAGGCTTGCCCCGCCTTCAAGTCCGGCAGCACGGCATCGCCGTTCCATTTGGCCGGGTTGTGCGCCATGGCATTGGACAGCGACCAGAACAGGTTGCGCCAGGCCACCGCCTCGCCCAGCAGAACCTGGTTACCACGGGCCTCGTCGCCGCCGGTGCAGCGCAGCGCCTTGGCCAGCAGGCCGACGATGAAATCCAGCTTGACCGCGAAACGGGTGCAGCCCTGGAACTGGAAGCCGTTGGTAAAGCCCGATCGCGGGTAGAAGCTGAGCACGCGGGCGGGATCGCGATAGATGAACACGTCCTCCCAGGGGATGAACACCTTGTCCAGGACGAAGATCGCGTCGTTCTCATCGAACCGCGACGACAACGGGTAGTCGAACGGGCTGGCGTGGCGGGCGGCCTGTTCGTACGACGTGCGGCAGAACAGCTTCAGGCCCGGTGCGTCGATCGGCACCAGGAACATCAGCGACATATCCAGGTCCTCGGTCGCGGTCTTCGAGGATTGGCCCATGAAATTGTAGTGCGTCATGGCGGCCGATGTGGCGACCACCTTGGCGCCGGAGACGATGATCCCGCCATCGACTTCCTTTTGCACGCTGACGAAGACGTCCTTGCTCTGTTCGGCCGGCTTGTGGCGATCGACCGGCGGATTGACGATCGCGTGGTTCATGAACGGCACCGATTCCTGGGCGCGCTTGTACCAGGCCTTCGCGTTGTCGGCGAACGGCCCGTAATACTCGGAATTAGCACCCAATGTGTTGGTATAGGCGGCCTTGTAGTCCGGCGTGCGGCCCATCCAGCCGTAGGACAGGCGGGACCATTCGGCGATGGCGCCCTGCGCCCCGATCAGATCCTCGCGCGATCGTTGCACCCGGAAGAATTTGTGGGTGTAGCCGCCGGAGCCGGTGTCGGTCGGGCAGGTCAGCGTGTCGCGCCGTTTGGGGTCGTGCAGCGCGTCGTACAACCGAGCGATGGAGCGGATGGAATTGCGGAATGCCGGGTGGACGGTAACGTCCTTGACTCGCTCCCCGTCGATATAGACTTCGCGGCCGTCGCGCAGGCTTTGGATGTATTCCGCCCCGGTATAGGGGCGGCGCTTGTCGGCGATGACATCTTCCGGACGCATGCGTTTCGTCTCCCAGCTTCGTTGGGGCCGACCATATCCAACCCCCCGGCCGATTGACAGCCGGGCTTTGGCGGACGGAAGAATCCAGCGAGGGAGCGTCCATCATGCCAGTCACGACCATCCGCGGTGTCGATATCGCCTACGAAATCCTGGGTTCGGACGGGCCTTGGATCAGCATCACACCCGGCGGCCGGCGTGGTATGGACGCCCAGCGCCCGCTGGCTTCCCTGATTGCCGATGCCGGTTTCCGTGTGCTGATCCATGACCGCCGCAATACTGGCGCCTCCGGTATCGGCTTCCCCGGCAGCAGCGAAAGCCAGGAACAGGCCGAGGATTTGTCGGCGCTGCTGCGCGAACTTGGCACCGGCCCCGCCTATATCGCCGGTTCCTCATCCGGCGCTCGGATGTCGCTGCTGCTGGCACATCGGTATCCGGAGGCGGTACGAGGCCTGATGCTGTGGCGCGTGACCGGCGGCGCCCATGCCGCCGAATGCCTGGCGTTCAACTATTACGAGCAGTACATCGACGCCGTGGACCGGGGCGGCATCGACGCGGTGCTGGCCACCGAACACTTCGCGGCCATGGCCGAAGCCACCCCCGCCAGCGGCGAAACCCTGCGCCGGATGGGCGCCGTGGCGTTCCGGGAGGCGATGGCGCGTTGGCTGGCAGGCTTCCGGGCCGGGTGCGTCCACCCCGTGGCGGGCATCGGTTCGCCGGACATCCGCCAGATCGCCGTGCCTGCGATCGTCGTACCGGGGAACGACAAAATCCACCCTCCGGCGGTCGCGCAGGCAGCGCACCGGATGCTGCGGAACAGTGTCTATCGGGAAGTCGTGACCCGGCAGGTGGACGAGGACGCCGACCAGGTTGGATGGGAGTTGGCGACCGGGACCCTCGCTGCCCGTTTCATCGACTTTCTGCGCGCCCGGGATGGGCGTTAGGGACCGTGGCGGAATAACCACGCGCGGTCGTCCCGGCGGAGGCCGTTATGCGGACGCAGGCCACGTCGCCATTCAAACACCCGGCCGATGCTTCGGCTGTTGGTCCCGGCGTTGACGCGGCGGTCGCGGAGAAGGGCTTTGAAGCGTTATCGCGGCATGAGCGAACCGTCTGACGGCAGGTTCTTATCCCCGCAGCGCGCTACAAGACCGGCCTTCCGGCGGCGTCAGCCCGGCCCTTCACGCGATAGAGCGCATAGCCCGGTGTGCCGGAGCCGGGGCGGACGGCCTCGCCGATTCGTTCAACCTCGGCCCACACCGCCGGATCGGGCGCTTCGCTGTGCCGGATGTCCACGACCAGCAGGCCGGAGGCGCCGGCGATGGGATAGGACGGCAGGGCGAACAGCCGCCACCGGGGATCGACGCCCACGATGGTCTCGCCGGCCAGGTGCCACGCCAGTTCGCTGCCCGGGGCGTAACCGTCCGCCGCCACGAAACTGGCGCCCGCCGCCGACCGCGCCGCCGCGACCTGCCGGGCGAGGCCGTCCCACCCGCGCAGGCGTATCGCCACCGGATCGAGACGCGGCGGCAGCGGGATCGCGCCGGTCGCGGCCTGCACATAGGCCAGCGCGGTCATGCCGAAGCCAACCGCCGCCGAGGCTTTCCACCACCGGTCCCGAACCGCCAGACCGCCCGCCGCCAGCATCAGGGCGGGGTAGAGGATCGCAGGCCAGTTGCCCTGCACCCGGTCGCCGAACGCATGTTGCACGAAAACCAGAACCGGGGGCACCGACAGCGCCGCCAGCAGCGCCCAGGCCGGGTCGCGCCAACGGCGAACCGCCGCCGCCAGCCCGGCCATGCACAGCAGCCAGACCAGCGGAGTCGCCAATCCGATCTGGCCACCCACCAACTCCGCCAAAAACCCCGCCGCCCGGGCTGGCTGCCAATCCCGTACCCGTCCGCCCTGCTTGACGAAGCCGGCCCAGCCATGGGCTGCGTTCCACAGCACGACCGGGGCGAACAAGGCGGCGCCGATCGCGGCAGCCGCCCATGGCTGCCATCGCCGCAGCCAAGGGCGGGCGGACGGGACAAGCAGGGTCCACAGACCGATACCGACCCACAGAAACGCGGCGGTGTATTTGCTGTCCAGCGCCAGTCCGGCGGCGACTCCGGCGGCCAGCCACCATCGTCCGCCTTCGTCCGCCGTCTTGGCCGCCACGACATGCGCCATCGCCCAAAGCGCCGCGGTCCAGAAGAACAGCAACGGCGAATCCGGCGTCATGATGACCGCCCCGACGCCCAGCAGCAGCGAGGCATTGATCAGCACCGCCGCCACCATGCCCGCCCTGGTGCCGGGAAACAGCGCCCGCCCGGCGTCGAGCAGCATCCAGGACGCCAGGGCAGCGGCGAGTGGCCCCAGCAGGCGGACACCCAGCCCGGTCTGCCCAAGCAGCAGCGTACCGGCCTTGATCCACAGCGCCACCATCGGCGGATGATCCAGGTAACCGCCCGCCAGCGCGTGCGACCATACCCAATAATAAGTCTCGTCCGGCGCCAGCGGAACCGAGGCCACCACCGCCAGGCGGATCAGCGTCAGCGCCGCCAGCCCGGCGGCAAGCCGGCTCACCGAGCGCGCCACACCAACGTGGCAGAGACGGCGTAGTTCCAGACCACGCCGATCATAGCGCCAATGCCGCCGGCAACGGTCCAGGCGGTGTGCCGTTCATACAAAACCTGGGCAATGCCGATATTAGCGACCGCGCCGAAGCCGCAGACCACCATGAACAGGATCAGCCCGCGCCACAGCGCCGGCCCCTTCAGGCGTTGATCGCGATAGGTGACCGCATTGTTGAGCTGGAAGTTGAACACCATGGCGACGATGGTGGCGATCGTCTGCTCCGCCTCGAACCCAATATGCGTGGTCTGCCGAACCAGGGCCAGGGTGAGCAGGTGAACCACGACGCCCAACCCGCCGACCAAGGCAAACGAGAAGAACCGCAACGGCAGCAACCCGCCGAACACTTTGTCGAGCAACAGGCCGCCGAACTGGATCATCACCAGCGCGTCCATTTTGCTCTCGCCTGCCGTGCGTTCGCGGAACCGTGCCGGAACCTCCAGCACCCGCAGCGGTGCGGTACTGCTGAGCATGAGGTCCACCAGGATTTTGAACCCCTGCCCGTTCAGGCCGCGCGCCAGATCCTCGAATAACGGACGGGGCAGCATGAAGAAGCCGCTCATGGGGTCGGTCAGGCGCACCGGCAGGAAGACCTGAGCCAGCCAGATGCCGCCATCGGACAGGATGTGGCGGAACCTGCTGGAGAGGCCGGCATTGTCCCCGCCATCGACGTGGCGGCTGGCGACGGCGACGTCGCAGCCGCCGGCTTGCAGCGCCGCCAGCATCGCCGGCAGACGGGTTTCGTCGTGCTGCAGGTCGCCATCGATCACCGCGACATAGTCGGCCGAGGACGAAAGCGCGCCCTCGATCACCGCCGAGGCAAGGCCACGGCGGCCGATCCGGCGGATGCAGCGCACGCGCGGGTCCTGGCGTGCGATACGGCGAACTTCCGCGGCGGTGCCATCGGGGCTGTTGTCATCGACATAGATGGCTTCCCAGGCGATGTCCGCCAGGGCGGCGTCCAGCTTGGCGATCATGGGGGCGACATTCGGGCGCTCGTTGTAACACGGGACGATCACGCTGAGTACCGGGGTTCGTCCGCTGGCCGCTTCGCCTGCCTGTCTATCCTGAGTGGTCCTGTCGGGCATGGGGTTCCGTTTCAATCGCTTGGGCAGACGACAGCGGCGGAGATACAAGACGGGTGTGGCAGGTCAAGTAAGATGCTAGAAATACAATCTGAGGTTGCTATAAATTGAGATTATTTAGAAAATTTTTGTTGATTTTTTGGACGTTCGGTGCGTAAGATACGTCTACCCAACGTAGAAATCTTACCCGCACCATGCACCCCTGCCGAACCCGCATTGCCGCAGTATTCGCTGTCCTGGCCTCGGTGTCGGTCACACCGGCGCGGGCCGGCACCCTGTCGGCCGGCGACATTTTCAGCCAGTTCAACGTGGTCGTGTTTGGTAATTTCAGCAGCACGTCGGACGTCGAGGGCCGTACTGTCGCTGGCGGCAATGTGACCGCCGGGGCCACGTTCGACCTCAATCCAGCCGGGGCGGCTGCGTCGTCCTATTCCGCCCTGACGGTTTATGGCGGCGTCACGTCGGGCGGCAACCTGAACATCGACAACGGCGGCAGCGTCACCATCGCGGGTTCCAACAACGCCTCATTCAATCTCAATGGCGGCGGGTCCGCTTATATCGGCGGCACCAACAGCGGCAACCTGACCACCTCCAACGCGCCGGCCAGCGTAACCGTGGTTGGCGCCAATTCCGGCAATCTGCAACTCAACAGCGGCGGCAGCGTCTATGTGGGCGGCACGACGGGGGGAATCGGCACGGGCGGCACCACGGCGGTATCGATCGCCGGCAACAGCAGTGCCAATTTGAACCTGAACGGCGGCGGCACGGTCGCCCTGGCCGGCAGCAACTATGGCACCATCAGCCTCAGCGGCGGGTCGGTCAGCTATACCGGATCCAAGGGCAACATGAACCTGAATGGCGGCGCAACCGCGACCCGGGTGTCCAGCCTTAACCTGACGCCGCCCGCCAGCACACTGGGATCGTTCGCCTCGGTGTTCCAGACCCCGCTGACCGAACTGTCCAATCAGTTGGACGGCATGACGGCGAACAGCACCCTGTCCACATCGAATGGCACGATCGCCTTCAACGCCGCCCCGAACACCAGCGGTGTCGCGGTGTTCGATATGAAGACATCGGGCTTCACGCCCAACTCCACCGTCACCATCAACCTGGATGGCGCGACGACCGTTATCATCAACGTCAGCGTCGATAGCTGTGTGCAGAGCAACTGTTCCTTCGCGATGCCGAACAGCCTGAACTTCAACAATCCGACCGGCTATGCGGCTACGGTGCTGTGGAACTTCGTCAACGCGACGAACCTGACATTCAGCAATGAATTCGGCGGGTCGGTCCTCGCCCCGCTGGCGGCGGTTACCAATAACGGGCCCATAGACGGCACCCTGGTTGCGGCGAGTTATTCCGGGAATGGGGAGCTGCACAGCCATCCATTCACCGGCACATTCCCGACAACGACGACATCGCCCGCTCTTACCAGCAGCTCCGCTGTTCCCGCGCCCGAACCGGCCAGCCTGGCGGTGATCGGTTCGGGGCTCGCCGGTTTGGCGGCCCTGCGGCGGCGGCGGCGGCGGGGTTAACCTCCGCACGGCTGCGATGGTCAGCCATGCCGCATCGACTACCCTGTCATCAACCGAACGCTTGCGCACTCCCCGACACCCGCCTATGTGGGGGCGCCAAGGTAGCGGAAAGGCTCGCCCGCCCATGGCACTCGACACTTCTCAGTTTTCAACCGATTCTGCCGGCAGCACCTCGCCCATGTCGCGGGTGTCCGAAGCCCTGGCGTTCGACGACGTTCTGGTCGTTCCGGCCTATTCCCAGGTGCTTCCATCGGCAACACGCACCGTTACGCGGCTGACGCGCGGCATCACCCTGAACATCCCGCTGATCTCAGCCGCGATGGACACTGTCACCGAAGCGGAAATGGCCATCACCATGGCCCAGCTTGGCGGCATGGGCGTGATCCACAAGAACATGACGCCCGAGGAACAGGCCGCCCAGGTTCGCCGCGTCAAGAAGTTCGAATCCGGCATGGTGGTGAACCCGCTGACCATCCATCCCGACCAGACCCTGGCCGATGTGAAGCTGCTGATGGCCACGCAGCGCATCAGCGGCATCCCGGTGGTAGAGCGTGAAACCAACCGTCTGGTTGGCATCGTAACCAACCGCGACGTCCGGTTCGCCACCGAACCCAGCCTGAAGGTGTACGAACTGATGACGCGGGAAAACCTCGTCACGGTGACCGCCGATGTCGGCGCGGATCGCGCCCGGCACCTGCTGCACAAGCACCGGATCGAAAAGCTGATCGTGGTCGATGACGCCTACCGCTGTATCGGCCTGATCACCGTCAAGGATATGGACAAGGCCGAGTCGCACCCCCTCGCCAACAAGGACGAACTCGGACGGTTAAGGGTTGCCGCCGCCACCGGGGTCGGCCCCGACGGCGAGGCGCGCGCCAGGGCACTCGTCGCAGCCGAAATCGACGTCATCGTGGTCGATACCGCGCATGGCCATTCCGACGGCGTGCTGCGGGCGGTAGAAGCCATCAAGAAAGCCTCCAACACCGCCCAGGTCATCGCTGGCAACGTCGCGACCCCGGAAGGTGCTCGTGCGTTGATCGAGGCGGGCGTGGACGCGGTGAAAATCGGCATCGGCCCGGGCAGCATCTGCACCACGCGAATCGTCGCCGGTGTCGGTGTGCCGCAATTCACCGCGGTGATGGAGACAGCCGCCGCCTGCCGCGAACACGGCGTCCCGGCGATCGCCGATGGGGGCATGCGGACCAGCGGCGACGTGGTCAAGGCGATCGCCGCCGGCGCGGATTGCTGCATGATCGGCAGCCTGCTTGCCGGCACGGATGAGGCGCCGGGCGAGGTGTTCCTGTATCAGGGCCGGTCCTACAAATCCTATCGCGGCATGGGCAGCCTGGGGGCGATGGCCCGGGGATCCGCCGACCGGTATTTCCAGCAGGATATCAAGGATCAGTTGAAACTGGTACCCGAAGGCGTGGAAGGCCGCGTCGGCTACAAGGGGCCGGTGGCGAATGTGGTGCATCAGCTCGTCGGCGGGTTGAAAGCCGGCATGGGCTACACCGGCAGCGCCGACATTGCCGCATTGCAGGCAAACACACGGTTCCGCCGCGTAACCGGCGCCGGTCTGCGCGAAAGTCATGTCCACGACGTCGCGATCGACCGCGAGGCACCCAACTACCGTCAGGACTGACCGGGGGCCGGTGCAGGCCGGTTCCGGCCTGTACCGGCGCGCCTGCAATGAAAAAGCCGGCGACACCCGGAAGGTGCCGCCGGCTTTCGATCATCAGACCGTCGAGTCGATTAACGCGAGTAGAATTCGACCACCAGGTTCGGTTCCATTTGCACCGGATACGGCACGTCCGACAGTTTCGGCGCGCGGGCAAAACGGCCCTTCATCGCGCGGTGATCGACTTCCAGATACTCCGGAACGTCACGCTCGCTGCTCTGGGTCGCGTCCAGCACCACGGCGAGCTGCTTGGATTTCTCCTTCACCTCGATCGTGTCGTTGTCCTTCACCAGATAGGACGGAATGTTCACGCGCTTGCCGTTGACCAGCAGAT
>JAKBCJ010000082.1 GCA_021807975.1 Pseudomonadota bacterium
GCACGGCGGCGCGCTTGTGGTTGCCATCCCGCCGAATGGACAATCGGTTGCCGTCGGCGATCTTCCTGGTTGGGCCAAGGCGCGTTCACCGTTGGAATACGATCTCGCGATGGACGAACTGCACAACCGCGGTGTCACAACGGTCGACCTGAAGACGCCGTTGGTGGCAAAGTCCGTTGCGGAAAGCGTTTATCGGCAAACCGACACACACTGGACGTCGCGCGGCGCGGTTCTGGCGTTCAATCTTGTCGTGACCGGCGCCGGCCATCCGGAATGGCGGGCCGATCCCGCGGCTGTCCTTGGCCCAGTGGTCACCATCGAAGCGGGCGACCTCGCTCGTTTGATAGGAATCCAACGGTTTCTGACCGACTCGGACGCTGCGATTCGGCCGGGGCCGGTGAACAACTGGCAACCGCTCGGCATTTTGCGTTCGCCGCCTTACGCTGGCGTATTCAACGCATATGCATTTGCCCGCAAGGGTGCGGACAGTGGCGCCCGCGTGCTGGTGCTGGGCGATTCCTTCACCGAGCATTTCTGGCTGCCGCTATTCGAGCGAACCGACATCGCACGCATCGGCTGGATACATCACGGCAAATGCACCTTCGACTACGCCGATGTCGTGCGGTTCAACCCCACGCTGGTTATCTGGGCGCCAACGGAGCGGGAAATGCCCTGTCCGCTCACAACCTGGCCACTCGGTCTGCCGCACGAATAATGACCGGAGATGATGAAGGGCACTATGCCAAACTGCCCCGGGTGGGAGGCGGCGCTTAGCCTGCGGGACACGCACCAGGGTCCACCGACCCTAGACCAACGTCCGCAACCACGTCGTCCAGGATGGCTTCTCCTTCGCCAGCCGGCCTAAATCGGCCGCCAACCCGTCGATGTCGGGATTTTGCGACGCCATCGACGGCACCAGAAGCCGCGCATTGCCCTGCCGGTCGAACACGTAGATGGCGGAGCTGTGGGTGACCTCATACTTCACCGGGTCGCTGGACGGCGTGACGGAGTAGGCAATGCGAAACTGTTTCGCCAGACGCTCCAGTTGATCCGCATCGCCGCGCAGGCCGACGAAGTTGGGACCGAACAGGGCGGTATAGGCTTTCAGGACCGGAATCGTGTCGCGGTTGGGATCGACGGTGACGAACAGGAACCGGATATCCTGTTTCTCGACGCCCGTTGACGCCAATGCGGAAGCCACATTCTGCATGGTCAGCGGGCACACATCGGGGCAAAACGTGTAACCGAAATACAACATCGTCACCACGCCGCGGTAATCGGCCCCGGTCACCTGTTTGCCGTCCGGAGTCGCCTGCATGGTGAAGTTCAACGACGGCGACACGCCGGTAATGTCAATATCGTGCCATTCCGGTTCCGCGGCCCGAGCCTCGGTCAGGGCCAGAGGCAGTGCGGCCGTCAGCAGACCCAGCGCCTCGCGCCGCTTCAATGCCCGATCCCCTGAATCGCGAACGGCGCGGTCACCGAACCGCCGCCCTGAAATCGTAGCGTCACGTTCTCCGTGCCCCGATGGGTCAGCAACGCGCCGGATGGCTGCATGCACATCAGATGATAGCCGCCGGGGGCAAAGCTGACCGACCCATACGCCGGGACGGGCAGCGACGCGACCGCCGTCATTCTGGCGGTCCCGCCCTCGGTGACAGACTGGTGCAGCGTCAACGTCTGGCAGTCGGGCGCACTGGCCCCCACCAGGGTCAGGGGTGTGGAGGCGCGGTTTTCCAGCGTGAAATAGCCCGCCGCCGGCCGCGACGGCAGCAGGACCTGCATCCGTGCCTGCGTAATGGCCGTATCGGGGGCGGCGGCGT
Organism: Pseudomonadota bacterium; assembly: GCA_021807975.1. Taxonomy (GTDB): domain Bacteria; phylum Pseudomonadota; class Alphaproteobacteria; order Acetobacterales; family Acetobacteraceae; genus Rhodopila. Next base: position 1,824 of record JAKBCJ010000082.1, read on the forward strand.
TGGCCGCGGGCGCGGCGAGCGTCAGAAGGGCCAGAAACGCCCTAACGCCCCGTCCAGCTGTGGGACGAAACGCGGACGCCGGGTGCGATCTCGATATCATCCGTGCTGCCGCCGCTTTGGCGGTCCTCCTGTAGCCGTACGTTGTTCATCATGAACAGGAAAGCGACCGAGCTCATCATCGAGGACGGGATCCAGACGACGACGCCGCCCAGGTGCTGGTCCAGCAGCGGGCTGACCGAGGGAAACAGCCGGCCGCACAGGTCATAGTAGGAATACAGCGGGGTCAGCCCGAAGGTCAGCCGGGCACCGAGAAGAAGCTGAGGGAAGATCACCAGAATGCAGGTCAAAAGCCGTATCACTTGCGAATGCCGCGCCGGGGGCGATGGACGCGGATCGAGGATGAAGAACCAGAACAGCAAACCGTCGATCACCATGCTCAGGTTCATCGTGGTGTAGAGCACGGGCGAAATCATCGCCTGGAAATGGATGTCGGGCAGCAGCCAGAACCAGACCAGTCCGACGAACAGCACGCCGGCAATGACCGGCGTCTGCACAACCCGCAGCACCCGTTGCACCCAACTCGCCCGGGCAATCCGAAGGCCAATATCGGGCATGCCGCGGCCGAGTGTTCCGCCCGGCCACGCGAGCCCGATCAGGAACGGGCCCAAATGATGCATACCCAGATGCTGCAACCGGTTCAGGAAAAACATATGCTGCGACAGATAGACGAAATGCGTCTGCAACGTGCCGTAGATCAGGGCAATTCCGCTGAAGAAAGCGATTTGCCGCAGCCAGTGCGGCCGGTCGGCCGGGTCGGTCAGCATCAGGCCCCGGATATACCAGACCAGGGGCAGCACGATTCCCAGATATTCGATCCAGGAAAAGTCCCACGGCGCGATAGCAGGCATTTCCGCCGGATAGGCCGCCGTGGCCGCGGCCAGCAGGGCGCCGACCGCCACGACCCCGCCCGTCAGCAACACTGACGGATCGACTTTTGCCAGAAGGCCCGGCGAGGCGGCGCTTGAGGATGTGCTCACGGGGCAAGGCATCGGGGCGACAGCGCACGCTGACAAGTTACAACCGGCTTAGGCGTTGCGGCAGCGGTTTGAGCTGACCCGCCGCCCAATGACCGCCGGCCGGCTAACGGGCCACTGGACAAGCCGCCAACCGGCAGCGCATTAGGATCGCGCCGAACGTCCGATACGGTGTCCAGGAGTCCGACGCGTAAGACCATGATGTATTTCAGCCGTCTGAAGACCACGCTCATCCTGGGCGTCTGTCTGCTTGGCATCCTTCTGGGCGTGCCAAACCTGTTCCCCGCGCCGGCCGCCTGGATCCCCTGGCGCACCGTGCATCTGGGACTGGATTTGCGCGGCGGCAGCTATCTGCTGCTGGAGGTCGATATGAAGGCCGTTCTGAAGGAACGCCTCGACAGCCTCGCCGACGGCGTCCGCCAGGACCTGCGCACCGCCCGGATATTCTACCAGACGCTGGAACCGCAGCCGGACCAGAACCGGGTCCTGCTGCGCCTGCGCGACGCCTCCCAGACAGACAGCGCCGTCGCGGCCCTGCGCCCGTTGATCAGCCCCGATGCTTCCACCGGCCAGCCCGATATGGCTATCGGCTCCGACCCCGGCGGCACCATTACCCTGACCCTGTCGGCCACCGCGCTGGCCGCGAGGGCAACCGGGGCGGTGGACCAGTCGATCGAGATCGTGCGCCGCCGCATCGACGAAACCGGCGTGGTCGATCCCCAGATCACCCGCCAGGGCCAAAGCCGCATCGTGGTGCAGCTTCCCGGCGTGGGCGATCCGGATCGCATCAAGCAGTTGATCGGCAAGACCGCACACATGACCTTCCGGCTGGTCGATGAGACCGCCAACGCCAACGTCGGCGGCCCGCCGCCGCCCGGCGACAACTTCTTGCAGATGCAGGATCAGCCCGGCCAGAAAATCGCTGTCCGCAAGCGCATCGATGTAGATGGCGCCGACCTGACGGACGCCCGCGCCGGCACCAGCCCCGAAACCGGGGACTGGGTGGTCAATTTCACCTTCAACTCCGTCGGCGCCCGCCGGTTCGCCGATGTCAGCAGGGCCAACGTGAACCACCGGTTCGCCATCGTCCTGGACGACAAGGTGATCTCCGCCCCCGTGATCCGGGAGGCGATCACCGGCGGACGCGGCCAGATCAGCGGGTCCTTCAACGCCACCACCGCCAACGATCTCGCGGTGCTGCTGCGGGCCGGCGCGCTGCCCGCGCCGCTGACCGTGGTGGAACAGCGGTCCGTCGGACCGGAACTGGGTGAGGCGAGCATCAAGGCCGGCGCGATCTCGCTGATCGCCGGCTTCCTGTTCGTCATTGTCTTCATGGGCGTGTTCTACGGCCTGTTCGGCTGGTTCGCGAACCTGGCGCTAGTGGTCAACCTGATCCTGATGCTGGGCATCATGTCGCTGCTGCAGGCCACGCTGACACTGCCGGGCATGGCGGGCATCCTGCTGACCCTGGGCATGGCCGTCGATGCCAACATCCTGATCAACGAGCGTATCCGCGAGGAACAGAAGCTCGGACGTCCCCCGCTGGCGGCGCTGGAACACGGGTTCTCGCGCGCCTACAGCACCATCTTCGACAGCAATGCCACCGCGTTCCTGGCGCACGTCATGCTGTTCGTGTTCGGATCGGGGCCGGTGAAGGGCTTCGCCGTGACCATCACGGTGGGTATCGCCACGTCGCTGTTCACCGCCTGGATGCTGACCCGGCTTCTGGTGTCGCGCTGGTATATCGCCACGCGGCCGAAACTGCTGCCGGTCTAAGGGTTGTTCGCCATGTTCATCAAACCGCTGTTTCGTCTGGCGCCGGAAAACACCCGCATCCGCTTCATGCGCGGCCGGTACATGGGCCTGATCGTCTCTGCGATCCTGTCCACCGCCTCGGTCGTCATGTTCTTCTACCCCGGCCTGAAGATGGGCATCGACTTTTCAGGCGGGGTGGTGATGGAGGTCCGGACCCCCGGCCCCGCCGATTTCGCCAAAATCCACGCCGCCCTCGCCGCCGAAGGCATACCGGACCAAGGCGTGCAGCGCTTCGGCGACGCATCGGAAGTGCTAATCCGCCTCGGCGCCCAGCCATCGGAGCAAAGCACCCAGCAGGCGGTCGCCCGCGTCCGCGCGGCGTTGGAAAAGGCCGTCCCCGGCACCACGATCCAGCGCACCGACGCGGTTGGCGCCAGCGTCTCCGCGGAGCTGTTCCGCAACGGTCTGGCCGCGCTGGGCGTCAGCCTGCTGATGATCCTGGTCTATATCTGGTTCCGCTTCGAATGGCAGTTCGCCGTCGGCGCGGTGGTGACGCTGGTGCTGGATATCACCAAGGCCATCGGTTTCCTGGCACTGACTCGCATCGAGTTCGATCTGGTGATGGTCGCCGCGATCCTGACCATCCTGGGCTATTCGACCAACGACAAGGTCGTGGTCTATGACCGGGTCCGCGAAAACCTGCGCAAATACAAATCGATGCCGCTGCGCGAACTGATCGACCTGTCGATCAACGAAACGCTGAACCGCACACTCGGCACATCGATGACGGTGTTCCTGGCCAGCCTGCCGCTGGCGCTGTTCGGCGGCGAGTCGATCTCGGGCTTCGCCTGGGTGATGCTGTTCGGCATCGTGGTCGGCACCTCCTCCTCGATCTTCATCGCCGCGCCGATCCTGCTGTTCCTGGGCGAACACCGCCTGCGCCGGGATGCCGCCGCCCCGGCGCCGCCAGGCAAGACCGCCGCGGCCCCGCCACGGTGACGCCGGGGCGCCGGGGTCTGCTGACGGGCGCCTCCGCGATCGCCGCCCTGGCAGTCGTGCCCCGGGTTCGGGCCATCCAGCCGGCGCGGCCGAACCAGCACCTGACCGTTCTGCTGGGGCTGCGCGCCGGTTCGGTACTGGACACCGCGGCACGCCGCTTCTTCAATGTGCTGGCGCCGCGTTTGCCGGGAACCGACATCGCCCTGACCAATCTGCCCGGTGACGGAGGCCGCACCATGCTGGCGGCCCTGGGCGGCGCGGCGGCGGACGGCTCGGTCGCCGGCTGGGTCATGACCCCCACCCTGCCCGCGCGCATGATCGATCACGAGGAGCCCGCGCTGGGCCAAAGCATCCGCCTGCTGGGACAAATCGCGCGGGAGCCAGTTGTCTTCGTTTCGCCGTCCAGCGATCCGGCCACGGCCATCCAGGACGTTATCCAGCGCGCCGCGAACGATGCGGACGCAGTGCCGCTGGGAACGCCGCCCGGCGGCAGCCCGCCGCATCTGGCGGCGCTGCGGCTGCAAGGGCTGGCACAAACCCAGTTGAACATCGTCACGTTTCCGTCGTCCGCCGCGGCGCTGCGGGCGGTGCTGGACGGCAACGTGTCGGCGGCGGCGCTGGGCCTGGCCGATGCCATCGGCCCGCTGCGCGACGGCAGCCTGGGCGCGATCGGCATCGCCGCCCGACGGCGCTTCGGGTCGCTGCCGGATACCCCCGTACTGGATGAAGGCGGGATTCCGCTGTCGGCGTTCGTGCGCTGCGGTGTCGCCGTTCCGGTGGACACCCCGGCCGAGGTCGCCGCACCGCTGATAGCGGCGCTGAAGGCGGCGGCCATCGACGATGCGTTTCGCCAGCAGGCCGAAGCCAGCGGCTTTTACGCCGCATGGGCCGATGGGGCCGACTGGACGCGCCAAATGCAGGCAGAACAGACAATGCTGACGGCCTTGTGGCACAGCAACCCCTGGCTGTCGTCGTCCGGCGGCTGAATCGCCCCTGCCGAACCCGGCGGTCCATGCTAAACCGGTGCGGACGCGAATCGCGCATCTACAGGAGGAAATCCCATGACCAACAGGACGAACCCGCAGGCGGAGGCAATGACCGACCGCAACCTGGCGCTGGAATTGGTCCGCGTGACCGAAGCCGCCGCGCTGGCTGCGTCCCACTGGATCGGTCTGGGCAAGAAGAACGACGCCGATGGCGCCGCCGTGGAGGCGATGCGCAAGGCGTTCGACGCAGTCGCGATCGACGGCACGGTGGTGATCGGCGAAGGGGAGATGGACGAAGCCCCGATGCTGTATATCGGCGAGAAAGTCGGCTGCGGCGGCCCGAAGATGGATATCGCCGTCGATCCGCTGGAAGGCACCACCCTGACCGCCAAGGCCGGCCCGAACGCCCTGGCCACCATCGCCCTGGCCGAACATGGCAACTTCCTGCACGCACCCGACATCTACATGGACAAGATTGCCGTCGGCGGCGGCCTGCCGGACGGTGTCATCAACCTGGACGACTCGGTCGCCAGCAACCTGCGTAACCTGGCACGGGCCAAGAAGTGCGAGGTCTCCGACCTGACCGCCTGCATCCTGGACCGCGACCGCCACAAGGACCTGATCGCGCATTGCCGGGAAGCCGGCGCCCGCATCATGCTGATCAGCGACGGCGACGTGGCCGGCGTGATCGCCACGGCGATGCCCGATGCCGACATCGACATCTATCTGGGTTCTGGCGGCGCGCCAGAGGGCGTGCTGTCCGCGGCGGCGTTGCGCTGCGTCGGTGGCCAGATGCAGGGCCGGCTGATGTATGAATCCGACGACCAGATCGAGCGTGTACGCTCCATGGGCCATGCCGACCCGCGCCGCTGCTTCACCGTCGGGGAAATGGCCAAGGGCGACGTGATGTTCGCCGCCACAGGCGTGACCCACGGCGCCATGCTGCGCGGCGTCCGCCGCCGGCCCGGATTGGCAACCACCCATTCGATCGTCATGCGCAGCCATTCCGGCACGGTCCGGTTTATCGAGGCGCACCACAACTTCGTTCAGAAGACCTGGACCCCGACCTAGTGCGCCCATCCCGGCACGCAACATGCTGACCGCCTCTCCCACCACGGTTCTGGGCGTGACCAAAAGCCTGTCCGGGCGGCGGTGGATGTGGCGGGCCGGGGAGGAGCGGGTCGCGGCGGCGATCGCCCAGAAACTTGCGCTGCCGGAGATCGTCGGGCGGCTGCTGGCCGCGCGCGGTATCGGCATCGATGCCGCCGCCGACTTCCTGGAACCCACGCTGCGGGTGCTACTGCCGGACCCGTCTGCCATGACCGACATGGACACCGCCGCCGACCGGCTGGCGGATGCGGTGCGGCGCGGCGAGACCGTGGCGGTGTTTGGCGACTACGACGTCGATGGCGCTTGCAGTGCGGCCTTGATGGTGGGCTTCCTCCGCACGCTTGGCTGCACCGTGCATCACCATGTGCCGGACCGGATCAAAGAAGGCTACGGACCCAACGCGCCGGCCCTGACGGCGCTGGCCGACCTGGGCGCCACGCTGATCGTCTGTGTCGATTGCGGCACCGCCGCTGCCGCCGCATTGGCCGCCGTCACCGGGCGGGCGGACGCGATCGTTCTGGATCACCACAAGGCCGAGGGGCCGCCGCCGTCCATTCTGGCGACCGTCAATCCCAACCGCCTGGACGACCGCTCCGGCCTGAACAACCTGTGCGCGGCCGGGGTGGCATTCCTGACCGCCATCGCCACCGTCCGCGCGCTGCGCCGGCTTGGCTTCTTTGCCGGCCGGGCCGAGCCCGACCTGATGGGGCTACTGGACCTGGTGGCGCTGGCGACGGTTTGCGATGTCATGCCGCTGACTGGCGTCAACCGCGCGTTTGTCTGCCAGGGTCTGAAAGTGATGGGGCGACGATCCCGGCCGGGGATCGCGGCCCTGCTGGATGTGACGCAAGCGCGCGACAAGCTGAATGCCGCCACCTGCGGCTTCGCCCTTGGGCCGCGGATCAATGCCGGCGGACGGATCAGCGAGGCCGACATGGGCCTGCGGCTGCTGCTGAGCGACGATCGCGTCGAGGCACTGACCCTGGCCCAGAGGCTGGAAGCGGTGAACCGCACCCGCCAGGATGTGGAGGCGGGGATCATGGAGGCCGCGATGCTGGCCGCCGAGGCCCAGGCCGCGGCCGGGCATGCCGCGATTCTAGTCACCGGCGAAGGCTGGCATCCCGGCGTCGTCGGCATCGTCGCCGGGCGGATCAAGGAACGTTTCAACCGGCCCGCCTGCGTCGCCGGCTTCGCCGACGGCATCGGCAAAGGCTCCGGCCGGTCGGTTCCCGGCGTGGACCTGGGCGCCGCGGTCATCGCCGCTCGGCAGCAGGGGCTGCTGGCGACCGGCGGCGGGCATGCGATGGCAGCCGGATTCTCGCTGCGGGCAGACCAGGCGGCGGCGTTCCATAGCTTCCTGGACCAGCGGCTGGAAGCAGCCCTGGCGATGCCCAGCGCCGCCGATCTGGTCGTGGAAGGCACCATGGCGGTGTCGGGCGCGACGACCGAGGTGGCCCGCCAACTGGAACGGCTGGCGCCGTTCGGGGCGGGTAATGAGGAGCCGACCCTGGTGCTTCACCGAGCCCGGGTGGTGCGGGCGGATCGGGTGGGGCGCGAGGCCGGGTCGATTCGCGCCTTTGTGGAGGGCGAAGGCGGTGGCCCAAGGCTAAAGACGATGATGTTCCGGGCGCGGGAAGGCGCGATGGCGGATGCGCTGCTGGCGGGACGCGAGGGCGTTTTGCTTCATCTGGCCGGCCATTTGCGGGCCGAGGAATGGAATGGATCGGTAAGCCCCGGCTTCATTCTGACTGACGCGGCACTGGCATGATTGCCGGGGCAAACAAGAAGGCTTGACCGGCACTGGCGCGTCGGCTACCCACCGCTGACACGAAGGTTACGCCTTCGCTGTCCGGCCTGTCCCGTTCGTCTAGAGGCCCAGGACACCGCCCTTTCACGGCGGTAACACGAGTTCGAATCTCGTACGGGACGCCAATTAAATCAATGACTTAGTGACGCGACCTGGCATCTGCGGGATGTTCGCCCGGTGCGGAATGTCGAATACCCGATCGGGTCATCGCGTGGCATCCAGGAAACGCAAGTCACCCGACATCGTCGTAGCGGCAGTTGTGCAACATCGAATGCTCGTTCAACCAATGCACCGCTTCAGGAAGACCCACCCCGACCCCTGAGCCCCCCTGTCCGCAACCTAAAAGAACTCGATGCGAAATGAACGCACCGCCGGCAGGGACCGTCGTACTCGTCCGTTTCGCGACGATGACGGTGAGAGACCGATGGCTTATGCCGTCGCCGGGGATTGACCCCGCTTTTCAAGTCGAACCGGCGAGTCAGAATGCCCCGGGTCTCGCCCCCCGAACCGGCCCTATGGCCGGTGGCGGGTCCGCGCCAGAGCGGCCCGGGCCGCCCGGGCCAACTCCCTCCGACGATACGGCTTGCTGAGAAAGCCAAACCCATGTTGCGACAGCCGCTCATCCGTCAGACGTTTGCCCGGAAAGCCCGAAGTGACCAAAATAGCAAGCGTGGGCCACCGCTGTTTGGCTTGGCAAGCCAGTTCGATTCCGTCCACTGCCCCCGGCATCACGACGTCGGTGAACAGCAATTCGACCGTCGGTTCAGCGGACAATATCTTCAATGCCGCCGCACCTTCGCCCGCCTCCAGTACGCGATAGCCCAAACTGGTTAACTGCTGCGCCATCACCTTGCGCAATTGGTCGTTGTCCTCGACCAGCAAGACGGTCTCATCGCCGCCTTCCACCGGGCTTTCGTCAGCAGGCTGGTTGCGCGTCACGCCCTCGGTGTGCGCCTGAGGCAAATAGATGCGAAACGAGCTGCCATTGCCTGGCTCGCTAGAGACAGTCACATGGCCCCCGGACTGCTTCACGAAGCCGAACACCATCGACAGTCCGAGGCCGGTGCCGCTCCCGGGTTGCTTGGTCGTGAAGAACGGCTCAAAGACCTGGCCGATGACGTCAGAGGGGATGCCGACCCCGGTGTCGCTGACTTCGATCAAAACATAAGAACCGGCCCTCGCTTCGGGGGAGCGAGCAACGTAGTCGGCGTCGAGTTCGATATTGAGGGTGGCTATCATAAGCCGCCCACCCGCGGGCATCGCGTCGCGTGCATTGTTCGCCAGGTTCACTATGGCAGCCTCGAGTTGCACGGGATCGGCCAGGGCTGGCCGCAGTGCCGCATCGAGGTGAAGAGTCAGTGCAATGTCCTCGCCGAGGGTGCGTCCCAACAGTCGGGCGATATCTTCAACCAGCGCGTTAACATCGGTCGGCTGCGGGCGCAGCGGTTGCCGCCGCGAAAATGCCAGCAACTGCCGGATCAGTTCCGCACAGCGCGTCGCACCGTCGCGCGCCTCCTGGCATAGTTCCATGGCGGCTGGGGCTGCTTTTACCAACCGTGCCAGCAGATCGAGATTCCCGATGACGATGCCAAGGCCGTTGTTGAAGTCGTGCGCCAAGCCGCCGGTCAGGTTGCCGATCGCCTCCATCTTCTGTGCCTGCGCGAGCTGCCGCTCAATCCACCGACGCTCGGTGACATCCTGATCCGTTCCGGAGATGCGACACACGATTCCGTTGGCGTCAACTTCGGGCCGGCCTTCGATCCGAACCACCCGCACTTCGCCGTTCGGGCGGATGATACGGCCCTCGCGCGCCGGCTGCTCGCGGCCCGCTATTAACTCGTCATACCAGCGCTCCCTCGACAGAATGTCGTCCGGATGCACGGTTCGCGTGATGGCATCGAAGGTAGGGACGAAATCCTCCGGCGAAACGCCCCGTATGCGATACATCTGCTTCGACCAGTGGTAGCGCCCGGTGGCCACATTCAGTTCCCAACTGCCGATGTCCGCGATCTCCTGCGCGCGGTCCAGACGCGCCTCGCTCTCGCGCAGCGCTGCGTCGGCCTGTTTGATCCGGGTGATGTCCATCCGCAAACCCGCAAGGCCACCGTTCGCCATGCGCCGATCAGTCAACAGTATCCAGCGCCCGTCGGCAGTACGCTGTTCGAAGCTGCCCGCGGCCTCCCGGCGATGGCGAAGCCGTTCGGTGAGCCATTCTTCCTTGCGGCCGCGCGCGTCGGGAAAGCCGTCGGCTTCGAGGATACTGAGCACAATCTCCTCATGCGTTATCCCGCCGGGGATGAGACGGTCGATAACCGCAGGGTAAAGCTGGCGATACGCCTCGTTGCATATAACCAGTCGATCTGCCTGGTCGAAGATCACAAAGCCTTCCGAAATGGAATTCACGGCATCGCGCAACAGCGCCTCGGCTTGTTCCGCATGTTCCTTGGCCGCGCGCAGCGCCTCCGCGGCTTCAATATCCGCCGTGATTCCGCGACCAGTGCCACGATACCCAATGAATGCTCCGGCGCTGTCATACACGGGTGTGCCACTGATTGAGATGTGCTGCAGCGTTCCGTCGGGACGGTACAGGCGGAAGCGGAAGTCCCTGATCGGCCTGCGCGCGAGCAGATCGCGCTTGTGCGCTTCCCAGAAATCGGCCGACTCAGTCTGGATGACCATATCCCACCGGAAACGACCGATCTTCGATATCCAATCGGTTTGCGGGTAGTGCGCGTTCATACCGATATCGATGAAGCGAAGTTCCGCGTCCTGTTCCCAGAACCATTCCGACCCCGTCATGGCGAAGTCCCGCAGCCGCGCCTCGCTGACCCGGAGTTGCTCCTGGATCTCGCGCCCGATGCGAACCTCGGCCTCCAACCGCGCCTGTTGCCGAAGCATGAACCACGTCCATGTTCCGAACAGCGCCGACAGCACCGCGGCCACGCAACCCTTCATCAGCATTGAGCGGCGCCACGGCGCTAAAGCCACTTCCTCCTCGATGCTGCTTGTGACCACGACGCCCCAGTCCGGCAAGGTGTGCCAGGCGCTGACCCGACGCGAGCCGTCGAACGCGGACTCGCGGATAGCGGTTCCGTCTGGCGCCGTCTGCCAGATCGTTGCGGTACGCCGCTCAATCGCGGGATCCGGAGCGACCACGAAAGGTCGCCACGACCGTACGATCATGGCACCATTTTCCTGGAACAACGCGATATGTTGCGTCTTCTTGTTGTCAATCGTCCTCTGCCAGTACGCAACCAGGTCGGCCGAATTCACGGACGCCAGCAGAATGCCGTTGAACGCCCCGTTCTTTATCCGCGCCTTCGCGACGGTAAACGTCGGGCGTCCATCGATCAGGCCGATGAACCCGCGGTCAACGTAGTAGTGGCCTGGCGGCACGGCCTGTGCCCCGCTAAAATAGCCGCGGAACGCTCGGTTGCGGTCGTCCATCCACGTCGGATCGTTTGCCATGCAGAGAAAGCCGTCCGGATTTAGGATCCAGAGCGCTTCTACTTGCGGGGACCGGGCCACGAAGCGCATGAAGTCGCGGGTCCGAACGTCCGAGCGTAGATCCGGGCACAACCGTTCCCCGGCCTCGCGATCGAGGAGATCAAGGGCGAATGCCTGAGCCTCCAGGAGTTTGGCGGTATGCACCCCGAGCGCGTCCGCGGCACGTAACTCGCCGGCCAGCGCCGCCGCCAGAGTGTTCGCCCGCATTTCGAACGCAAACCACCCCCATATCACAAGAGGAATGAGGACAGCTGAAACGACGACGGCGATCGACCGCGGCCTTGAACAGAAGGCTGCCTGCCGGCTGCTGGTGAAGGCTCCAGCATGGCCATCGGGGGATCGTATCGGGGCTGCTGAGCTGGTCGCTGACGCAATGGTACCAAGCGGGACGGACATCAAGCGGCCGCGTTCTTGCGCAGCCGGTTGATTGCTTCCACACGGTTACGCGCGCCCAACGCTGTATATGCCATCGAAAGATGCACCTTCACTGTCCCTGCGCTGACTTCAAGCTTTCGGGCGATCTCTTTCACGGAGCAACCGACGCTTAGCAACTCCATAACCTCACGCTGC
>JAKBCJ010000083.1 GCA_021807975.1 Pseudomonadota bacterium
CGGAAACCCTGCAATTCGAGCAGGAGTGGCAGCAGACCCGGGCCGCCGGATAGCTACCGGTCGTCCACCGGCATATTCGCCGCCACCGACGGGCGGGCATTGAACGTCTGGTGCCATGCCGCGAGCTTCGGGTGTCCGTCGCGCCAGGCCAGCGCCGCAAAGCGGAAATCCAGGTAGCCAAGTGCCACACCGATGGCGATGTGCCCCACCGAGAACGCATCGCGGCCAAGGTCCTCCGCTTCACCTTCCAGCGCCGCCACACATGCCACCAGTTTGGTCTGCCACAGCGCCATATGCGGCTCGCTTTGGCGTTCCGGCGGGCGAAAACCCTCCGACAGCAGCGGCAAGGCGTTATCCAGCATCCCCTGCCCCAGGGCATGCCGGCGCAGGGCGGTCAGCCGCTGCGGCCACGCGGCGGGAAACAGCTTCGGCCCCTGATGCAGCGTGTCCAGGTATTCCATGATTACCGCCGAATCGTACACAGCCGTTCCGTCGGCCAGTTCCAGCGTCGGGATCTTACCGACCGGGTTGATTTTCATCAGTTCCAGGTGCGGCGTCGTGCCGCCGGCGACGGTGCGCACGATTTCGATACGGTCCTGCAACCCCATCTCGGCGATCGCGATCATCACCTTGCGAACGTAGGGCGACCGGGGGGACCAATGCAGGATCATCTTCGGGGACATGCGCGCACCTTCATCGGGCTATGGGTTCGGCCCAAAGTCCGAACAAAGCGATAAGGGGACGTTTGCCGGGAACTGGACCGAAGTCAACGGTACCGGCCCGCGCCGAACAGCGGCAGCGGCATAAACAAAAAGGGCGGAGGAAAACCCCCGCCCTTTCCCGGCCCGGTCATCGGACCGGGCGTCAGTTGTTGTTCCGGTTACCCAGAAGCTGCAGCAGCATCATGAACAGGTTGATGAAGTTCAGATACAAGCTCAGGGCATCGTAAACGCTGCGCTTAGCCGCGCCATCGACACCTTCGGCATAGGCGAATTGCAGATAGCTGGCCTTGATCCGCTGCGTGTCATAGGCGGTCAGGCCGGTGAACACGACAACGCCGATGATGCTGAGCGCGAACTGCAACGCACTGCTGTGGAAGAAGAAATTCGCCAGGCTGGCGATGATGATCCCGAACAGGCCCATCATCATGAAACTGCCCATGCGGGTCAGATCGGCCTTGGTCGTATAGCCATACAGGCTGGTGGCGGCAAAGGTCGCGGCGGTGATGAAGAACACCCGCACGATCGACTCGCTGGTGTAGATCAGGAAGATGTTGACCATGCTGGCCCCCATCACGCCGCAGAACGCCCAGAACAGCGCCTGCGCGGCAGAGGTGGAAAGCTTATTCACCCCCAGCGACAGCACCAGCACAAAACCCAGCGGCGCGAACATCGCGATCATCGCCAGGGCCGTGGGATGATGCGCGAAGCCGAACGGCGTCTGCACCAGCGGATAGAATGCGTCGATCAGGCTGGTGTTGGCGATGCCATATGCCACCACCCCGGTCAGCAGCAGGCCGGATGCCATCCAGTTGTAAACCCGCAGCATATAAGCCCGCAGGCCGGCGTCGAAGACGGCCGCGGTAGCAGCGGATGCCCGTGGATAGGCCCCGAATTGCGGACTGTAAGCCATGGTTCCTTGTTTCCTTTCGAGCGTACGCTCGCGTTGCTTATATCAGATTTGCCCGCCCCGTCATAGGCGGGCAAGCGAACCGACCCGGTTCGCACAATAACTCCGCCCGCAGGCACGGCGGATTGCCAACAACGCGCTACTCGTTCCTGAGCAGCGGCGCCGGACTGGCCCGCAAAGCAGCCGCCGTTCCAGCATAGCCGAACAGCAGCATGAGTGCGAGTGCTCCCGCAAGTGTGTAAATGAGCGTAACCGGCAGGAAAATCCAGTCGGTGTGCATAATGTAATGCGCCACGCCGAAGCTCGCCGCCGATCCCACGACGGCAGCGATCAGGCCTGACGCCAGACCGATCAGCCCGAACTCGGTCAGCCATGCGGTGCGGATCTGCGCCCGCGTGGCACCCAGGGTCTTCAGGATCACCGCCTCCCTGATCCGCCGGCGCTGGCCCGCGGCGATCGCGCCGACCAGAACGAAACTGCCGGCGAACAAGGTCAGTGCCCCGGTCACCGTCAATGCCGCCGCCACCTGATTCAGCAAGCCGGCAATCGCCGACAGCACATCCTGCACCCGGATGCCGGTGACGTTCGGCAATGCATCGGTGACAGCCCGCAGCAGCGCCCCCTGTCCGGCATCGTCGATCCGGACTGTCGCGATATGGGTATGCGGCGCATGCGACAGCAGGCCCGGGCTGGCGACCATGAAAAAGTTAATCGACATCGACCGCCAGGCAATGTCCCGCAGATTGGCGATTGTCAGGTCGATATCGCGGCCCAGCACGTTCACGCGGATGACGTCGCCGATCCCCACGCCCCAGCCCTTGGCCATCGCGGCATCGAACGATACCAGCGGCGGGCCGGCATAACCCGCTGCCCACCATGAACCGGCAACCAGGCGGGTCCCCTTTGGCGGCGTGGCCGCATAGGTCAGCCCCCGGTCGCCGCGCAGCGCCCACGCGCTGTCGGGTGTGGTGATAACACGGTCCACCGGCACCCCCTTCACCGCGACCACCCTGGCCCGCAGCGAGGGCACCTGCTCCATCGACGTCACACCGGGCTGGCTGTGAACGATCGCCTCGAAGCGGGGCAACTGATCGTTCTGGATATCGATAAAGAAGAAACTGGGCGCATTGCCGGGCAACTGATCTTGAATCTGGTACTGCATGTTGCCCTGGATCAGGGCCACGGCAGCCAGCGTGGACAACCCCAGCCCCGCCGACAGCAACAGCAGCGGCGCCGGTGTCCCCGGCCGATAAAGGTTGCCCACCCCCAGCCGCGCCGAGGGCCAGCGCGAGGCCGGCGCCCACCGAGCCAGCCGCGTCATCGCGAACCCGCCCGCCCGAAACAGCGCCAGCGTCACCCCCGCCCCCACGCAGAAATACACCGCAAACGCTCGGTTTGCCGCCGTCGCCACCGTCAGGCCGACCAACGCAAACGCCAGCGTCGCGTTCGCCGCGATCAGCGCCATCGATGGCCGGATCGCCTCCGGCACCAGCCCGTCGCGAAACAGCGCCCCGCCGGGAATGCGGGCGGCGCGGCCCAGCGGCCAAAGCGCGAAGCAAAGCGCGATCAGCAATCCATACACCGCCGCCAATCCCAGCGGCCCCGGATAAATCCCCAAAACGGGGGGCACCGGCAGGATCGAGGCCAGAAACCGCCCACCGAGCAACGGCAGCAACGCGCCAAACACAACGCCCGCGACGATCCCGGCCACGGCCAGCGCCATCACCTGGACCAGACAGACCGTGAACACCAGCCCAGCCGAGGCCCCCAGGCAGCGCAGCGTCGCGATCGTCCGGGCGCGCGCATCCAGCCAGGCGCGGACTCCGTTGGCCACGCCGATGCCGCCGACCAGCAGCGACGTCAGGCCGACCAACGTCAGGAACAGGGCCGTTTGGCCGATGAAACGGCTAACCCCCGGCGCCGCGTCGGAGGGATCGCGGATCCGCCAGCCCTTGTCCGGAAACGCCACTCCAATTTCTTTGGCGATGCCAGCCGCATCAGGCGCCGTCAGACGGATCATGTAGCGAACCATCGCCCCGGGGGCGATCAGCCCGGTCGCCGGCAGCGCCCGATCGGAAATCAGCACGCGCGGCCCCAAAATCGCCGCCGTTCCCACGCGATCCGGCTCCTGCGCCAATGTGCCGGCGACCCGGAATGTCTCCGATCCCAGGCGGGCGAGATCGCCGGTCTTCAGGTTCAGGCGATCCAGCACGATTTGTTCAGCCAACAGCCCGTAGTGGCCATCGAGCGGTGCGAGCGCGGCGGCGATGGGCCGCGGCGGGTCGGCGACGGCAGTGCCGACCAGCGGCCATTTGCCATCGATGGCTTTCAACTCGATCAACTGCCGCTCGCCGGACGAGGCAACCAGCAGGGACCGCATCTGCGCCACGTCTGAGGTGACGGCGCCTTTCCGGTGCAGCCAGTCGCGTAGGCTGTCTGGCAATGGCTGGGACCCGGCATCGACCTCCAGGTCCCCGCCCAGCAAGGCGCGCCCGTCCGCGGCCAAACCGGCATCCACCGCGGCCCGCAAGGAGCCGACCGCGGCGATAACGCCGACACCCAGGGCCAGGCAGAGCAGCACGATCCACAGACCGCGCACGCCCCCCCGCAGTTCCCGGCGTGCGATCCTCAGCGCCAGAATCAAGACCGCACGCGCCCCTTAGGATACGCGGCGAGATAACCGCTGTGATCGACGCACGGCCCGCGCCCGCCATGACGATGAGAGGCCGGCGACATCCGCCGAGCGACGCACTTATATCGCAGCGTCTCCTTACCACGACGCCCCTCGGGCTTAGCCCTTACCGTAACGCAGCCGTCTCTCAATCGACCCCCTATCCCATTCCAGCCGGCGGATCGCACACGACCGTCTTCATTTCGGCGGGCACAGACACCTCCAGCAATTCCAGTTCATCCGCCGTCCCGGTTTCGTTATGCCGCATGCCCCCGGGGATCATCAGCGAATCGCCCGGCATAAGGCGGATTTTACGCCCGTCCTCAAACTCCAGATCGACCCAGCCCTTCAACATATAGACAAGCTGGTGATCACAGACATGGTAGTGCCAGCCGGTTTGTTCACCCAATCCTTGCGTCGCCGACGTTACCTGCGCGCGCATCCTGCCGCCGGTCGCGTCCGTCACTCCCAGATCGCGGTATTTGAAGAAGGACCGCCGGCCCTTTACATAGGTGGCGTTTTCGACAGTGGCATGGGCCAGCGTACCCGACAGCCCCGGGGCATCGTTCATGATCGCTCTCCTCCTTGCGTTCGCGCCGCGTCTTGTCCGATCCGGCGCTGAAACCCATACAGCTAAGACCTAACCCGGCCCGCCCGCAACACACCCCACCTTGCCGAAACCCGCACCGCACGGCATCAACACCCGCATGAGCGATCAGACACCGAAAATCCGCATCCGCGGCCTGCGTAAACGCTTTGGCGAAAAGCGCGTGCTGGACGGCGTCGATCTGGACGTTCCCAAAGGGACATCCATGGTGGTGATCGGCGGCTCCGGCTCCGGCAAGTCGGTGCTGCTGAAGTGCATCCTGGGCCTGATCGAACCGGACGAGGGTGTCATCGAGATCGACGGCCATGACATCCTGAAACTGCCCCGCCGCGATCGCGAGCAGGCTCGATCCCGGATCGGCATGCTGTTTCAGGCCGGCGCCCTGTTCGACAGCCTGCCGGTGTGGGAAAACGTGGCGTTCGGTCTGCTCGCCAGCCACAAAGCCACACGCTCCACCGCCCGGGCGCAGGCCGATAGCTTCCTCGGTCAGGTCGGACTGGCCCCCGGGGTCGGCGATCTGTCCCCGGCGGAATTGTCCGGCGGCATGCAGAAGCGCGTGGCGCTGGCGCGCGCCATCGCATCGCAGCCGGATATCATGTTCTTCGACGAACCGACGACCGGGCTGGACCCGATCATGGGTGCGGTGATCGACGGTCTGATCGTCGATTGCGTCAAGCGCCTGGGCAGCACCGCGATCGCGATCACCCACGACATGCCCAGCGCCCGGCGGATCGGCGACCAGGCGGCGATGCTGCTGAACGGCAAAATCATCTGGTCCGGCGCGGCGGCGCATCTGATGGACAGCGGCAATGCCGAGGTCGATCAGTTCACCCACGGCCGCCGTGAGGGGCCGATTCAGATGGAACTCCGCCGCTGAGCCGCTCGGCGGTCCTCGGGGCGTGTCTGCTGGCCATCGTCGCGGCCACAGCCGGGGCCCCTGTCGCGGCCCGGGCGGCGGCAGCCGAGGAACTGGTGGGGCTGTTCGTCCAGGGGTGCCTGCCATTTGCCGGCAATCCGGCCGCCTTGCGCGACTGGGCCAAACGAGCTGGTTTGCAACCGGTCGCCGATCCGGCCAGGGCCGCGTTCCTGCACGGCGCGCCGGGTCAGGTGTTCGATGCCTCGGTCGCCGGCACCAAACTGGCGCTGATATCCTCCGACGACGGCATTTGTTCAGCCGTGACCGAGCAGGCGACGACCAACCAGGTTTCGGATGCGCTGGAGGCGGGGCTTACCCGAGCGGGGCTCGCGTTCCGGCTGGCGATCGAGCGGGACGATTCCGGGGTGAACGCAATCCATGATCGCGAATACCTGGCGACGAAGGACAAGCTGGGGTGGCGCATACTGGAAGCCACCGTCAAGGACGGCCATGGCGGCGAGGCGATGCTGACCGCCGCGCCGGAATAGGCGCCGGGGCCGCACGGAACCCGGCCGCTCCGCCGCCGCGTCAGGGGGCAACACCGAACGCGTACAGGCTGTCCGCCGCCGTCGGCGCCTTGCCGGAGGGATCGACGTTCAGTTCCGCCCACGTCCATTTTTCCGCTGTCCGCGCCATCAGGCCGCGAAAGTAGTCCCGGTTGTCGGTGCCCTCGAAATCCGGCTGATAGGCCAGCAATGCGTTCTTCGCCGCCGGCAACGCGAAAAACGGCTCGATCCGCTGGCGGACGAACATCGGCATCTCGCTCAGTGCCCATGTGGAGATCAAGGATACACGGTTCGGTGCTTCGCGCTCCAGCCAAGCCGCGATCGCGTCCAGATCGTTGCACAGCCACGTAGCGGACGCCCCGCTGCCATCAGCGTCGATTCCGTGCATCCCGAGGTAATAACGCTGCAGCGCCGACACCGGGGGCAAATCGAAGACGATGTATTTGCCGCGAAACCCCAGAGCCCGCGTCAGGCGGCACATCGAACCGTATCCGCCGCCAAATTCGACGATGCAGTCAGTATCGTGGAAATGGACCGCATGCCGCTGCTGGAACCGGAACAAATGCGAGGCATGCTCCAACGCGATCGCATTGGTGGACAGCATGGGCGCGAACGGCGGCGGATGGCCGTATCGCGGATGACGCAGCGCCGGCGCCCAAAGGGTCCTCCAGTCCGGCGAGCGGCGCAGCATCCGCCACATCCGCAGGGTAACCGGTGCGGCGCCATGCACCATGGTGGCCTCGATCGCCGGCCAGCGCATAAAATACATCGGGTCTCCCGATGCGGCGAGGCGGTACAATTCGGTGCAGATGCCCTGCCAGAAATCCGAACCCTGCCCGGTCCTGCCCGCCTGCATCAGCGTATCGAGATCGTCCGTCAGCCGCCTCGCCAGCGCGGCCTGAACCGGCGTGGACGGCCTGGCACCCCAATCCATGACCGTCGCCAGCACGTTCTCGGCGAAACGAAATGCTCGGCGCGGGTTCATGGGCTCTCCGGATTGTCAGGCCGTTCCGCTCTACACGGCCGTGCGGAAAAACGCGACCGGCTCGGCGAGCCCGGTGGACCTGCTGAGCGGCGCCAGGGCAGTTGACCGCCTGTTCCCGTTGGAAAAGAGGCACGGCGCCATCCTGGAAGCGCAGGCCACCGAAATCCAAATGCCGAAAGACCGGCCGACTGCGCTGAAACACCACCCCAAGGCGCGTGAGGATATCCTGGTGGCCGCAGCAAAGGGCGCCTCCGCCACGGGATCGGCGGTCGCCGCACAGCATGTTTCCGACATTTCCCGCCGCCCGGGGGGAATGGAGGAGCGACTCCGGGCAATGGGCGATATAAGGGTTCTTACGCAAGACCCACGCTGACCGCCCGCCGGGCGGCGCCAACCTGAAGAATCCCGTTCCTTTGGCCAAACCCACCGCCCGCTTCGTCTGCCAGTCCTGCGGCGCCGTAACCCTGAAATGGGCCGGGCGCTGCGAAACCTGCGGCGAATGGAACACCGTCGAGGAAGAAGCCATCGTCTCCCGCCCCGGCCCGGCGGCAAAGGGGCCGGTCGGGCGCAGCGTCGCCTTCGTCGGTCTGGCGGGCAGCGCGGAACCGCCGCCCCGGTCCCCGGTCGGAATCACCGAACTCGATCGCGTGCTGGGCGGCGGGCTGGTGCCGGCCTCCGTCGTGCTGGTCGGCGGCGATCCCGGCATCGGCAAATCCACCCTGCTGCTGCAAGCCGCCGCCCGCCTCGCCCGGTCGGGCAAGCGTGTGCTGTATGTCTCGGGCGAGGAATCGGTCGATCAGATCCGCATGCGGGCACGCCGGCTGGAAGTCTCGGACTCGCCGATCGAACTGGCCGCCGCGATCAACGTCCGCGACATCGCCGCCAGCCTGGAACAGGCGAAAGACACCACGCTGGTGGTGATCGATTCGATCCAGACCATGTGGCTGGACGCGATCGAAAGCGCGCCCGGCACGGTGGCGCAGGTGCGGGCGTGCAGCTTCGAACTGATCCGGCTGGCCAAGGCGGGGAAATTCGCACTGGTGCTGGTCGGGCACGTCACCAAGGACGGCGCGCTGGCCGGCCCCCGGGTGCTGGAGCACATGGTCGATGCCGTGCTGTATTTCGAGGGCGACCGCGGCCATCAGTTCCGCATCCTGCGCGCGGTGAAGAATCGCTTCGGCGCCACCGACGAAATCGGCGTGTTCGAAATGACCGAAGGCGGGTTGGCCGAGGTCCCGAACCCGTCTGCCCTGTTCCTCGCCGAACGTCGCGGCAATATCGCCGGCAGCGCGGTGTTCGCGGGGCTGGAGGGCTCGCGCCCCGTGCTGATGGAAGTCCAGGCGCTGCTGGCCCCCAACCCGGGCGGCTCCCCCCGCCGGTCTGTCATCGGCTGGGACAGCAGCCGGCTGTCGATGCTGTTGGCAGTGCTGGAAACCCGCGCCGGGGTGCGGCTGAACCAGACCGACGTGTATCTGAACTTCGCGGGGGGCTTGCGGGTCAGCGAACCGGCCGCCGATCTGGCCGTGGCCGCGGCGATCGCCTCCGCCGCGTTTGAGTCGCCGACCAGCCCGGGCATGGTGTTCTTCGGCGAAGTCGGGCTGTCCGGAGAGGTACGTCAGGTTGCCCAGGCCGAACTGCGGCTGAAAGAAGCAGCAAAGCTGGGATTCGATGCCGCGACCCTGCCCCGCCGCGTGGCGCACGGCAACCGCAAGCTGTCCGCGCCCGACGGATTGCGCATGGAGGAGATCGGCCACATCGCCGATCTGGTCGCGAGGTTTGCGCCGGAGAAGGCGAAGACCTGAACGCCCCGTCGAGTCCGGCATCAACCATGCCCCCGCGGAATTTAACCGACGCCGCCGAGGCATCCGGACCGCCCCTTGGTGCCAGAATCCGGCTCGTAGCAATCGCCTACCGTAACCAGCTTGCGACGGACGTATCTTTACCCATCTGATAATATCATATCTAAATAACGGAAGCGCCCCGTCCGGGGAGAGGGGGAGGGCACATGGAACAGATGCTTCCTGTCGCGGCGTTTACCACTGCGGATCTGCTGCCCCAAACCCGTTACGAAGCGTGGCGCAACCTGATCCGCGCGGTCTTCGAGCCGTCGCCACCGACCGGCAACCATCCACCTGACCTTCGCGCCACTGTGCGCTCGGTCCATCTCGGCCCCATGATGGTGGCGCGGGCCGCCGCGGAAGCCCAGTATTTCACCCGCTCGCGCCATTTGATCGAGGCCGAGGGCCTCGATCACTTCCTGATCCAGGTTTACAGCCGCGGCGCCTGTGAAGGCACGTACGGACAGCGTCACAACATCACACGACCGGGCGACATCAAGATCATCGACATGGCGCGCACCTTTCATTCGCTGAATACAGATTTCGACAATGTCACCCTAACGGTGCCGCGCACTCTGCTGGCACCGTTGCTGGCACGTCCCGACGATCTGCACGGCATGATCCTGCCACGCGCAGCCCCTGTGGCCCGCATTCTGGCATCCCACGTCCGCGGACTGATGGCACACACCACCAGCCTCGGCATTTCGCAGGGCGCGATGCTCGCCGCCGCTACATTGCGCCTTGTGGCGGCCTGCCTCGGTCCCAACCCGCGCGCGCGGGATGAAATTCTGCCCAGTCAGATAACCGCCACCCGCCAGGCGGTGCGCGACTTCATCGACCAGCACCTCGCCTCACCGTTACTGGAACCGGACATGCTGGCGCGGCGTTTTAATATGTCCCGCGCCCACCTGTACCGGCTGTTCGAGGAGGAGCAAGGAGTCGTCGCCTATATCCGGGCGCGGCGACTGCGACGGTGCCTGCTGGCACTGACCGACGCAACGCAGGCGGGTCGCGCGATCGGTGAGATCGCGCTGAGCTACGGTTTCAACAGCGAAGCCCATTTCAGCCGTGTATTCCGCCGCGCCTTCGGCGCCACCCCCAGCGAAGCCCGCGCCGGGGCGCTGCGGCCGGTCCCGGGCTCGGGAGACAGCCAGCAAACCTTCATCAGCGACTGGATGCGAGCATTGCAACAGTCCGCCGACCCGCCGGGGACGCTCGCAACCGGGGCGCCAGCCGAAAGGCTTGAGGCAGATGGTCAAAGTGTCCAGCGCCCGCAATGCTAGAGTTTCCTTCCATTGACCTACCCACACCCCGGCCTTTGTCCGACATGACCCTGACGCAAGCGCGCGCGCTCTACCGTGACGGCCGTTACACCGAGGCATCGGCGATGCTGGAGGAGATTCTGGCGTCCGCGCCGGACGCGGCCCAGCCCGCTTCGGTTCTGGGGCTGTGCAAGGTCCGGCTCGGTGCTTCGGCGGCCGGCCTGCATTTGCTTGCCCGCGCCGCCGCCGCCGCCCCACGCGATGGCGAAGTCGTGTTGAATTTCGGCATCGGGTTGATGGCCGCGAAGCACGCAAGCGAGGCCGTGCGCCTGTTCCGGCAAGCGGAGACCCTGCTCCCACACGACCCGGCGCCCGTACTGAATCTGGCCAGCGCCCTGTTGCTGCTCGGCGACATCCGCGGTGCCCGAACAGCGGCCCGCAAGGCGCGGTTGCGCGCGCCGGAGATGGCCGAAGCACATTACACGATGGGGCTCGTCGATGCGGCCGGGGACGACCTGCCGGCCGCCGAACGGTTATTCGCCCGGGCCGTCGCGCTGGCACCCGGCTTTGCCGAAGCCTGGCTCAACCTCGGCGTCACACGCTACCGCCGCAACGATGTGGATGGGGCGCGGATCGCCCTGCGAAAGGCGCTTTCGGCCAGGCCCGGCTTCGCAGCGGCGGTGGCGAATCTGGCGGCTCTGGATCTGCTGGACGGTGAAATCGACGCAGCGAACGCCAGCCTGGAAGCAGCGCTGGCCGCCGACCCGGACAACCCGGACCTTCGCCTTGCGCGAGTCACCGGTCTCGTCGCCGATGATCGGCCCGACGAGGCGTTGGCATTGCTGGACGGCCCGCCTCCCGACGAGCCATCGGCCGCGCTGCATTGGCGATTGGAATACAGCCTGGCGCTGCTGCAGACCAACCGCCCGGAGGAGGCGCGCGCGATCGTCGGGCAACTCGGTTCGGTGCCGCCGGCATTCCAGCCGTTACTGGACCTGCGGCTGATCATGCTGGCGCTGCACGACGGCGAAGCGGATCGCGCCCGCGCGCAGGCCGGGACGATGCAGCAACGGCTGCGGGACACCGCCGGCATGCTGCCGGAACATCGTATCGCCGGTTGGTTCAACGTCGCGCGCTTCTGGCAGCATATCGGGGAGCCGGGACTGGCGTTCGATGCCCGCGCCCAAGGACACCGGCTGCTGGGACAGTTGCAGCCCTTCTCGCGCGACCGCTATGCGGCGTTCATGGAGGCGACGATGGCCGCCTTCGATGGCGCCCGTTTCCAGGACGGGCCGCGCGCCAGTAACCTGGATTCCGCGCCGGTGTTCATCGTCGGGATGCCCCGATCGGGCACGACGCTGACCGAGCACATACTGGCGGCACACCGCGACGTTCATGGCGCCGGTGAGCGGGGTGCCCTCGCCGGGGCCTATAACCGGGCCGGGGGCGGCTGGGAGTCCGCCGATGGCCCATCCGCGGTCGCCGCCTTGGATAAATCGACGCTCGACCGCATCGCCGGGTCATACCTGGAGGAACTCCACGCACTGGCGCCTGGAAAGGCCCGCATCGTGGACAAAATGCCCGGTAATTTCAGATTGCTGGGTTTCGCCGCCCTGCTGCTGCCCGGGGCGCGGGTGATCTCATGCATACGCGATCCGCGTGATATCGGAACCTCGATTTTTCAGTATCGGTTCAATGGCTATCATCCATATTCGCACGATATCGCGGATCTCGGTTGGTATATCGCGCGACAACGGCGCCTGATGCGGCATTGGGATGCAGTCCTGCCGCTGCCGATTCTGCATCTGGAACTTTCGGACTGGGTGCGGGATTTCTCTGGCACGCTGCGCCGGGTGCTCGATTTTCTCGGCCTGCCCTATGATCCAGCCTGCGAACGCTTTCATCAGCAGGACCGGAAGATCCGCACTGTCAGCCGGTTTCAGGTTCGGGTTCCCGTTAATGACCATGGTATCGGCCGCTGGCAGCCGATATCTGACCGGCTTCGGCCGCTGATTGCCGAGTTGGAAGCCGCCGGGGAGGATCTCGGCCCGGCCGATCCGGCTTTCCGCGCGCCAGAGACGGACAGACAAACGATTTGAGACGGACAGACATGGCTGGTGCCGTTGGCGCACCGGTAAGATTCCTGACAACGCCGCTAAGGTTCAAACGGTCGCGTTGAAATAGCCAGGCGCCGCGGGGGCGGCGCCATTGGGGGATCGATGTCCGGTACGACCGTTTCAACCTACGCCGAACTTGTCGCCGCAATTCAGGCGGCCAACGCGCAGGGCTTCGGCAGTTATACGATCGGGCTTGCCGCCAATATCGTCCTGACGGGCGCGTTGCCGACGATTGCGCTGACCGGCGGCGAGACGCTTACGATCGACGGCGGCGCGTCAAGCGATTACTCGATCAGCGGCGGCGGGGCGTATCGCGGCCTGGTGGTCACAACTGGCAGCGTGACACTACAGAATACAGCGATCACCGACGCGATCGCGACGGGAAGCGCGGGCTCTCCTGGCGGCGGCGGCGGCGCCGGCCTGGGCGGCGGATTGTTCGTCGGTAGCGCGGCTCAAGTAACGTTGGTCAATGTCACCTTCAGCGGCCTTGACAAAGCGATCGGCGGTGCTGGCGGCAGCAGCGCTGCCACCGGCCGCACCACGGGGTTGGGCGGCCAAGGCGGAACACCTGGCGGTGGTGGCGCGGTTCCTGTTCTAGGCGGCGTCCTGACGACCAGCAATCACAGAAGCTATGGCTATATCCCGGCACATGGTGCCGGCGATTCAGGCGGTGTCGGCGGCTTTGGCGGCGTTGGTGGGCTGGGCGGCAAGGGCGGCAAGGGTGGGTCCGGTGGCGCCGGCGGGTCAGGGATCAACGGAATCGGAACCGGCGGCCATGGCGGCGTCGGCGCCTCGGGGGGCGCGGGCAGCGGTCGCACCGGCTCCGCCGGTCAAGTCACCGGCCCCCAAGCCGCGGGTGGGGCCGGCGGCGCCGTTGGCGCCGTCTTAAACTTTGATCACATTAGTGGCTACGGCGGCAAAGGTGGCAAGGGGCAGGCCGGCGCCATCAACCGCGCGGGTGGTCAAGGCCATGCCGGGTCGGCAGGCGGTGCTGCCAACGGCGGCAACTTCGGCGGCGGCGGCGGCGGCGGCGGCGGCGG
>JAKBCJ010000548.1 GCA_021807975.1 Pseudomonadota bacterium
CCCCTGTTGAAGAGCAGACGGGATTCACCGTCATCCTGGCCAACGCCGGTGACAAGAAGATCAACGTCATTAAGGAAGTCCGCACCATCACCGGCCTGGGCCTGAAGGAAGCCAAGGACCTGGTCGAAGGCGCGCCGAAGCCCGTTAAGGAAGGCGTGAGCAAGGACGAAGTGGCCAAGATCAAGAAGATGCTGGAAGACGCCGGCGCCAAGGTGGAGGTGAAGTAACGCTTCGCCTCGCACATTTTGCTTCGGCCTGGCGTCTCCGCCGAGACGCCGTGGCTTTTGGTTCAGGGGCGGGTGGAAATCAGCCGATTTCCGCCCGCATTCCTGTTTCGGCGGAAAGTTTCTCCATGTGCCCCGGTCGAACCGGCGCCATGGCAAGTCAGGTTAACGGTAAGGTGGGTCATCGATGAACGCGATCACACGGTCCTTTACTGGGCGTAAGCGCATCCGCAAGAGCTTCGGCCGGATTCCCGAAGTGGCTCCAATGCCTAACCTGATCGATGTACAGCGCTCCAGCTACGAAGCGTTCCTGCAAATGAACGTGCGGCCTGACAGCCGGACGCAGTCCGGCCTGCAGGAAGTGTTCAAATCCGTGTTCCCGATCGACGATTTCGCCGGCCGCGGCCGGCTTGAGTTCGTCTATTATGAACTGGAAGAGCCGAAATACGACGTCGAGGAATGCATCCAGCGCGGGATGACGTTCGCCGCGCCGTTGAAGGTGATCCTGCGTCTGATCGTGTGGGATGTGGACGAGGATACCGGCGCACGCTCGATCCGCGACATCAAGGAACAGCCTGTTTACATGGGCGACATGCCGCTGATGACCGACAACGGCACTTTCATCATCAATGGCACTGAACGCGTGATCGTGTCGCAGATGCACCGCTCGCCGGGCGTGTTCTTCGACCATGACAAGGGCAAGACCCACTCCTCGGGCAAATATCTGTTCGCGGCGCGTGTGATCCCGTACCGCGGCTCCTGGCTCGACTTCGAATTCGACAGCAAGGATCTGGTGTACGTCCGCATCGACCGGAAGCGGAAGCTGCCGGTGACCACGCTGCTGTACGCGCTGGAAAGCGCGGCGACCGAACAACTTCGCGTCGCGCGGGAAGCCAAGGGCGAAGTCCTCGACCCGATGGAAATCCGTGGCATGGACCAGGAGGAAATCCTAAGCCACTTCTACACCAAGGTCGTGTTCGACCACACGCCGAAGGGTTGGGCTAGGCCGTTCGACCCCGAGGCCTTTCGTGGCGTGAAGCTGCTGGAGCCGCTGGTGGATGCCGCGACCGGCGAAGTCGTTGCGGAAGCCGAGGCGAAGCTGACCGCCCGTCAGGCACGCCGCATCGCTGAAAACACCAAGGAAGTGCTCGTCGGACGCGCCGACCTGCTCGGCCGCTACATGGCTGAAGACCTGGTCAATGCCGAAACCGGCGAGATATTCGCGGAAGCGGGCGAAGAACTGGTCGAATCCCGCCTCGCCGCCCTGGAGGAAGCCGGTATCACCAGCCTGCCCACCCTGGCGGTCGATCAGTCCAACGGCCCGTGGATACGCAACACGCTGGCGATCGATAAGAATACCAACCGCGATGATGCCCTGATCGACATCTACCGTGTGATGCGCCCGGGCGAACCGCCGACCCCGGAAACCGCCGAGGCGTTGTTCCGCGGCCTGTTCTTCGACGGCGATCGCTACGACCTGTCCGCCGTCGGCCGGGTGAAGATGAACATGCGCCTCAACATTGAGGACGCCCCGGATACCATGCGTGTGCTGCGTAAGGACGATTTGCTGAAGACCGTCAAAACGCTGTGCGATCTGAAGGACGGCCGCGGGCAAATCGACGACATCGACAACCTGGGCAACCGTCGGGTGCGTTCGGTCGGCGAACTGATGGAAAACCAGTATCGCATCGGCCTTTTGCGGATGGAACGCGCGATCCGCGAACGCATGGGCTCTGTCGATATCGACACCGT
Organism: Pseudomonadota bacterium; assembly: GCA_021807975.1. Classification (GTDB taxonomy): domain Bacteria; phylum Pseudomonadota; class Alphaproteobacteria; order Acetobacterales; family Acetobacteraceae; genus Rhodopila. The sequence continues at coordinate 1,977 of JAKBCJ010000548.1, forward strand.
CATGCCGCACGATCTGATCAACGCCAAGCCGGCGGCCGCTGCCGTGCGGGAGTTCTTCGGTTCGTCGCAGCTCTCGCAGTTCATGGACCAGACCAACCCGCTGTCGGAAGTGACGCATAAGCGCCGCCTGTCCGCGCTTGGGCCGGGCGGCTTGACCCGCGAACGCGCCGGCTTCGAAGTCCGCGACGTGCATCCGACGCATTACGGCCGCATCTGCCCGATCGAGACGCCGGAAGGCCCGAACATCGGCCTGATCAACTCGCTGGCGACCTATGCCAAGGTCAACAAGTACGGCTTCATCGAGACCCCGTACATGCTGGTCAAGGAAGGCGTCGTTCAGAAAGAGCCGCGCTATCTCTCCGCGATGGAGGAGGAACGGCTGGTCGTGGCGCAGGCCGACGCACCGATGGACGGCAACGGCCGGTTCACCCAAGACTTGGTGTCTGTTCGCAAGCAGGGCGACTTCCGTCTGGTGAAACCGGAAGACGTGACCGCGATCGACGTGTCGCCGAAGCAGCTTGTCTCTGTCGCCGCCGCGTTGATTCCGTTCCTGGAAAACGATGACGCGAACCGGGCGCTGATGGGTTCCAACATGCAGCGGCAGGCAGTGCCTTTGATCCGGGCCGACGCTCCGTTGGTTGGCACAGGCATGGAGGCCGCCGTGGCACGCGACTCCGGCGCTACGATCGTCGCTCGCCGCGAAGGCGTCGTTGACCAGATCGATGGCTCCCGCATCGTTGTGCGTGCGACCAACGAAGATGCGACGACCAAGGGCGTGGATATCTATCGCCTGCGGAAGTTCATGCGCTCGAACCAGTCGACCTGCATCAACCAGCGTCCGCTGGTGAAGGTAGGCGATCGCGTGGCGGAAGGCGACATCATCGCCGACGGGCCGTCCACCGAACTGGGCGAACTCGCGCTCGGACGGAACGTGCTGGTCGCGTTCATGCCCTGGAATGGCTACAACTTCGAAGATTCGATCCTGATCAGCGAGCGGATCGCCCGCGACGACGTGTTCACGTCCATCCACATCGAGGAATTCGAAGTGATGGCGCGCGACACGAAGCTGGGGCAGGAGGAAATCACCCGCGATATTCCGAACGTCGGCGAAGAAGCCCTAAAGAACCTGGACGAAGCTGGCATTGTCT
>JAKBCJ010000549.1 GCA_021807975.1 Pseudomonadota bacterium
GCCATGACCAGACCCAGCATTTTTTGCAGGCCGTAGGGGAGTTTATCGGATATTTCGTGCTGGCGCGGGGTCAGGCCGAATGTGTCCATCATCCGGGTCAGACCAACCGGCGCGCCGCGCCCGCCGAAACGAATCGCTCGGGCGATGTTCTCGTTCACCGATACGCTTTTGAACGTGTTGGTCTGCTGGAAACTGCGCGCCAGCCCCAGCCGGCTGACCGCATGGGCCGGCTGGTTGGTGATATCCCGCCCGCCCAGCACGACTTTCCCGGCAGAGGCCATCTGCCGGCCGGAAATCACGTTGATCAGCGTGGTTTTGCCGGCACCATTCGGGCCGATGACCCCCAGCAATCCGCCCGCCGGCAGGGTGAAGCCGATGTCCCGGAAGACCCGCAGCCCGCCGAAGCGCTTTGCCAGGGATTCGACCCGCAGCTCGGTCATGATACGCGCCGCCACAGCGCGGCGATGGTGCCGGCAATCCCGCCCCGGGCCGCCAGGACCACGATCAGGATCAGCACGCCGTACAGCCCTTGGGCATACTGGCCGTGCGTGCCGAACAGATTGGTGGCGTACACCAGCGCCCCCGTCCCCAGCACCGGCCCCAGAATCGACAAACGCCCGCCGACGATGGTGTAGGCGATGAAATCGACAGCCGTGGAGGAGTCGAACGAACTGGGGTGCGCGGTCAGTAGCATGTTGACCAAAGAATAACCCGCCAGCCCCGCCACCCCGGCGGCAACGACAAAGCCCAGCGCCTTGTAGCGCCAGACGACAAGGCCCAGGCTTTCGGCCAGAATCTCGTTTTCCTCGATGGCCGCGAAGTGCTGGTGGAAATACCGGGTCAGCACGCCGGTGATCAGAGTGGCGGCCATCGCCAGCCCGCAGGCATATTCCAGCACCAGCCGATTGGTGCCCATTTCAGTACCGAACAGCGTTACCGCCGCCACGCCAGAGATACCGTTGGACCCGCCGGTCAAGCCGGGTGTCTCAAAAATCAGCAACTGCATGATCTGCGACAGCACGAACGTCACGAGGACGAAATAAGTGCCACGCAGGCGCAACACCAGCGCCCCCAGCGGAACAGCCACCAGCGCCGGCACCAGGAAGGCAGCCGCGGTCATCAGGAAAGCGTCGGTGATGTTGTACTGACCGGCGATGGCAACTGTATAGCCGCCGATCGCCATGAAGGCCGGGGTGGCGAACGACAGCAGGTTCATCCGCAGCATGATCCAGACGCTCTCGGCGGCGATCACCCCGACGAAGGCCTGGTTCAGCACCGAATAAACCAGCACGCTGCGGGTGAACACCGGCACGATGAATCCTGACGACAACAGCAGCAATGCCACGAGTTCGGTCCAACCGAGCAGCTTGATCCGCACGGTTCAGGCACCCCGCACGGTGCGGCCCAACAGGCCGGTGGGGCGGAACACCAGAAGCAGCAGCACCAATACGAACAACATCAGCGCGCCGATCGAGCCGCCGAAATAGACGCTGGAAAACGCCTCCACGATGCCGACGACGAAGGCCGCCAAAGCCGCACCCTCCAGCGAGCCGAGGCCGCCCAGGATCACAGTCAGGAACGATGTCGCCAGAACCGGGTCGCCGACACCGGGCGACAGCGACAGGATCGGAGTGACCAGCGCGCCAGTCAGGCCAGCCAGACCGGTGGCGATGGCAAACGCCAGTGGAAACAACAATTTCGGCCGCAACCCTTGTGCCATCGCCACCGTTCGGTCATCCGCCAGGGCGCGCAGCCCGCGCCCCAGATCGGTGCGGTACAGCACCAGCCACAAAGCGGCGATCGCGGCGAGGCAGACCGCCAGCACGATCAAATTTTCGCGCGGCACGTAAATCGGCCCCATGTGCAGCGCGCCCTTGGCCGGGAAGGCGAATTCCATCGACAGCGGGCCGAACACCGTCAGCAGGCCGGTGGATATCACCAGATACAGCCCCAGGGTCAGCATCAATGTCGCCAGATGATCGTCCACCAGTCGTTCCAGCAGAAACAACTCGAACACCCAGCCCAGTGCGGCGGTCGCGGCGACGGCGACCAGAACGGCCAGCGGGTATGGCAGCCCGAGGAACGCGACGCAGCTGTAAGCGACATAACCGCCCAGCATGTAGAAGCCGCCATGTGAGAAGTTCACCACGCCCAGAATGCCGAAGATCAAGGTAAAGCCAAGTGCCAGCAACGCATATTGCGCGCCCAGACTGATCCCGATCAGGGCGGCTTGTATGAACTGGTCCACCGGAAATTACTCCGGCTTCACCTCCTGCCGTTCCACGCCCAGGTTCTTGCCGTCCTTGATAATGCCGACGCCGAAGGGGAATTGCAGTTCCTGCGCGATGCCGAACTGCTTCTTGCCGCCCCAGTAGCCCTTGCCGATATTGGGATCCTCCACCGGCATTTTGCGCAATGCGGCGGCAACCGCCTTGGCATCGTCGGTGCCGGCGATTGAAACCGCCTTCAGCGTCATCCGCGCCGCCGGCAGATCGGCCCAGACAGCGGTGCCCCCGATCGGGTCTTTACCCAGCAGCTTGCGGTATTCATCGTCGATCGCCCGGACTTTCGGATCCTCGGTCGGTACCGTTTCGAACCAATAGAAATTTTTCAGCACATCCAGACCACCGGACACGCGCACGATTTCGGCGGTTCCCGGCCCGCCCAGACGGCCGATCGCGCCGGTAAAGCCGGCCAGGCGCAGTTGCTTGACGATCACCCCGGCGTCCCCGGGCGGCGAGGACGCGGTGTCCACGACATCGGGCTTGCCGGCCAGGATCCGGGTCACGATCGGGGCGAAATTGGTGGTGCCGCGCTGGTAGTATTCCTCGGTCGTGGTAACGCCGTTTGCCTTGTACGCCTCGGCATCCACGCTGGCGATGTCGGTGCCGCCCTGGTCGTTGGGCGCGATCAGTGCCACCGATTTCATCGGGAATTCTCTCATGGCACGCTTGATCACCGCATCCGCCCAGCCGGACGGGCCGGGCGCGATATGGAACATCAGCGGATACTTCGGCTCCAGCGCGTTCTTGGCATAGGACGCGTTCCAGGCCACCTGCTCGTTACGCGCGGCGACCGGCTTGATGCCCGTTGCCTCCGGGGATCCGACCGGGCCGATAA
>JAKBCJ010000550.1 GCA_021807975.1 Pseudomonadota bacterium
ACGGCATTCGATATCGCCGGCAAGGGCGTGGCGGACGCCACCAGCCTGCTGGCGGCGATCGAACTGGCCGGCGCACTGGCAGCCCGCCGAGCGACGGCGCGAGGGATTCACTAACAAAAACATTAATATGTTCGCCGCTTTCAGCAAACGCCAGCATGATATAAGTTATAGTGTGTTATCGGGAGGCGGGATCATGACTTGCGCCAGAACCAAACAGCTGTTCGTTTCTCGTGCGATGATGATGGCCATCACGGCGATCGGGATAGCGGGCTGTACAGCTTCGGCCCCCAACAACCAACCAACCACCATAATGACCCCCGCTTTAGAAAAGCAGCTTCAGCAAGAGGGCGCGACGCCGGATTCCGTGTCGCCCGATATGCTGAATCCCGACGGCACGTTGAAGAATGGCCTGCTGCCGGAACAGTGGGGCGATACCAGCTAACCCCGCCTACATCGGCGGCGGGGTTTCATCCGCCTCGACCGGCCAATCGTCGGGTTCCTCGGCACCCTCGGCCCGGGCAAAGTGCGCGCGTGGCCGATAGGGCAACCGGGCGGCGATGCGTCTCTAGCTCGGTCAGGACCCACCCGGGGCAAGCGATGCCGTTGGCCGGTTTTCCGCGTCGATCTTCCTTCGCACCTGATCCCGCAGGTCGGGTAGCGCTCGATTTACAGCGCGTTAGGCGCCGCATCCCGCCCACGGCCGAACAAGCGGCTTGAACCCGCGTCCGCGGTTTGGCCGGGGGCCCGCAGACGACGTCTGTCCCGATAGCCGCCAGGTGCAGGGGGCGAAAGCGGGTAACGGCATCGATTCGCAACGCGGAACGCATGGGCCAAATGTCTGATTGAAGTGGACGTCGGCTCACGTTAATGATCTTTTCGGTTCAAAACTTGCTGGGGCGTATCGTCCGGCACAGGAGAGACTTGGCCCGATGATGCGTTCTGCCACTTTGCTCCCGGTGCTGTTCCTCAGTGCGCTGCTACCAACAGCCCGACCCGCGCAGGCGTCGCCAATTTACAATGGCGGCCCGGTGATGAGCGGGCCCAACAACGTCTATTTCATCTGGTATGGTGACTGGGGCAGCAATACCGCAACGACGATTCTGCCGCATTTCATCAAAAATCTCAGCGGCTCTTCCTATATGAACATCCTGTCGTCCTACGACAGCACCACCGGGGCCTATGCAGCGTTCAGCAACCAGATCGGCTATGGCGGATCTTATTTTATCTCCAGCACCCAGAACACCTCGACCTACAACGCCGTCGGCACCAGCCTCAACGGAGTACCGGGCGCCACAAGCTCCAATTCCATCGACCAGATCGTCACAGACGCATTGAACGCGGGCGCGTTCGCGGGGGCCTCCAGTGCCAATTCTATCTTCGACGTGCTGACGTCCTCCAGCGTCACGGTCAGCGGATTTCAGACCTCGTTCTGCGGCTGGCATTACTCTAACAACTTTGGCGGTAACTCCCTCGGCACTCAGTACGGCTTTATCGGCGATCCCACCATTAGCGGGTGCATGCCGTACGGCAGCACCAGTCCGAACAACAATCCCTCCGCCGACGCCATGGCCAGCGTTATCGCACATGAAACGTTCGAGACGATCACCGATCCGATCGGGATGTCGTGGTGGGACAGCATTTCACCCTCCGGCGGCGCCAACACCGGCGGTTACGAAAACGGCGACATGTGCAATTTCAACTTCGGCAGCATGTACACCGCCGCCAACGGGTCGCTGGCCAATGTCAACCTGAACGGCACCAACTACCTGTTGCAGCAACAATGGCTGAACACCGGCGGCGGGGCCAACTACACCGGCGGCAATTGCACATTGAGTCTCGCCACATCCAGCCCGCAGCCAGCACCGGAACCCGGGATGATCGCGATCATGGCCACCGCCCTGGTCGGCCTTGGGCTGGCCAGGCGTCTCGCCCCGCCGGCAACGAACCCGTCGGCATGACGCCGGCTCCAAGCGGGCAGGCCCAGCCTCGGGACGCCGCGCTAAAGAACGGCCTGCCGCCGGAACAACGGAGCAATACCCGCTAACCCCTGCACCGTCGGCCACCACCTGCGGCGCACATCGCGTCCGCCCCCGGCTCCAGCGTCACCCTCCCCCGCGACCGTGCCGCCGACGCAGCCGCAACCATCCTGGTGAGCGGCCACCACCCCATCCCCCCGCCGATCCGCCCGATCGCCGCCGCCACCCCCAAATCCCCAGCCCGCGCGTTCGACATCGCCGGCCACATTCACCGCCAGGGTGTTCCTGTCGCAATCCGCACACCGCCACCAGTTGCCGGCCGACATCGCACCGTCCAACCGCCCACCGCTCGGCATTGTCCGTCATCCCGGAGGCAACATCGGCCGCTATCGGCCCACCGCAGCCGCATCCAACCGGGGCCCCCGCCGCCGCCAGCGCATTGCCGGCAACAAAAAAAGCCGCGATCCGTATCGTGCCGGCGGCGATTGCCCCCCACGGGAGGCCATGGCATCGATCCGGTTCACCCCGGCGTCACCACAGGCCAGCGAGTTCACCTTCATGCTGTTCGCGCTGTCCCCGCACTTCTCGATCCCGCACCCTGGCACGGAACCCGCCCCGGAATACGACGCGATCCCACTGCCCACTGTCATCGTCCGCGGCTTCGTCCGCATGGGCCAGATCGTCGGCCGCGTGCCGCACATGCACGGGATCAGGACCCCGGACAGGTCGATGTCGTCCGCCGCTTCGGCAACAAGGTCTGTTTCGGCGACCCGACCCGCCCCGACCTGCTGCGCGCGGCTTGCGCCGAACAGGCGAAACGGCCGATCGTGGCGCCGGATGACAGGGACGCTGTTCTTTCGCACCGTCGAAGTCGCCAGGCCCAACGTCCCCAACCTTCAGGTCTTCGCCCGGGCGCGAAACCGGCGGCACGCGCATCTGCTGATGGACCGGACTGTGGATGGGCTGGTGCGCGACACCTTCCACTCCAGCCCGGGGCTGGCGGAGGACTCCCTGATTGCGCTCGGCATTCCGGCCGAGGACGCGGCGCATTCCGTCGCGTTGTTCCGGGACCACGACGAACGGAACTCGATTGAGGCGCAGGCGATCTATTGCGATGAGAAACAGTTGATCCAAAGCACGCA
>JAKBCJ010000084.1 GCA_021807975.1 Pseudomonadota bacterium
GGTAAAGCCCCAGATGCACATGTTCAGCACCGGCCAGTAGGCAAGCTCCAGCAGGCGCGGCCAGGACCGGCGATACAGCGCCAGGTGACGGTACATCAGGCCCCAGATACGGCGGAACATTGCGGTCATGGGCGCATCCGCCGGCCGGTGCGGGTCATGCCGGTATCGCCTGCCGGCGATCGCGGGCGATATCCAGGAACACATCCTCCAGATCCTTGCGGCCGTACCGCAGCAGCAGGCCGGCCGGGCTGCCCTGATCCACGACCACCCCTTTCTTCAGCATCACGACGCGGGAGCACAGGCGTTCCACCTCTGCCATGTTGTGGCTCGCCAGCAGGATCGTGCAGCCGCTTTCCGCACGGTACTGCTCCAGCCAGGTGCGGACCATATCGCCTGTGTCGGGGTCCAGGCTGGCGGTGGGTTCGTCCAGCAGCAGCACCTCCGGCCGATTGATCAGCGCCTTGGCCAGGGCGACGCGGGTTTTCTGGCCGGCGGACAGTTGGCCGGCCGGGCGGTCGAGTATCCCGCCAAGGTCCAGTTCGCGCGCTAGTTCGCCGATGCGCCGGTTCATGCCCTTCACGTTATAGAGATGGCCATAGACCTCCATATTCTCCCGCACCGTCAGCCGCGACGGCAGGGCGACATAGGGGGAGGAGAAATTCATCCGAGCCAGGGCGGCGAAGCGGTTTTTGGCCATGTCGTGACCGAGGACGGAAATGCGGCCGGAGGTGGGGATCAGCAGACCCAGCATCATAGCGATCGTCGTGGTTTTCCCGGCCCCGTTGCCGCCCAGCAAGCCAAGTGTCGCACCCGGGGAGACGGTGAAGCCGATGGCGTTGACGGCATGCACGCTGCCATATCGCTTCGACAGGTTCTCGACTTCGATGGCGTTCATGGGGTTCGGATACGGCGATTGACGCCATCCGCCAAGAGACGATTGGATTTAGGGGCCCGGCCGCACTAAGTTGCACCGCGATGATAGAGTTCACCGCCGCACCCGCGACCCTGCCGCCCGGAGACCGTATCTACGCCATCGGGGATATCCATGGCTGCCTGGATCGCCTTGTGGCGCTGCACGAAACGATCGCGGGGGATATCGCCGACCGCCCGGCCGAACGCACCTTTCTGGTGCATCTGGGCGATTATGTGGATCGCGGCGCCGACAGCGCCCAAGTGGTCGATTGGCTGATCAACCAGCCGCCGGTACCCGCCGACGAAATCGTTAACCTGATGGGCAACCACGAGCACATGATGCTGTCCGCGGTCGTTGGCATCGACAAAGACGCATCCAGCCAGTGGCTGACCAATGGCGGCGCGGACTCACTGCTGAGCTGGGGGATTTCACGCACGGTTCCGCCGGCCGAGTGGGCCGCGCGCATTCCCCGTCCGCATCTGTTTTTCCTGCGCGACCTGAAGATCAGCCGAGCCATTGGCCCGTATCTGTTCGTTCACGCGGGTATCCGGCCGGGCGTGCCGCTGGCGCAGCAAAGCCGGCAGGACATGCTTTGGATACGGGAGCCTTTTCTGTCCTCCAAGGCCGACCACGGCGCGGTCGTGGTGCATGGCCATACGCCCAAGCGGGAACCGGTCGTGCTGCCGAACCGCATCGCCATCGATACCGGGGCGGTTTTGGGCGGTTCGCTGACCTGCGTCGTGCTGGAAGAGGACAAACTGGGTTTTCTGCAGGCTTGAAAAGCCTCTGCCGGTTCGGCGGGCACGATCTCTCTTGCTTGTTTGTTCGGCCGCACGCGAAGATGGGTTGCACCTTCGCGACAGCCTTGTTACGGCGGGTTGAATGAATCAGATAACGCCCGGCCCAGCGCCACGCCCGGACGAGCCTCATGCGGACTTAGCCGCGGCTGTTCGGCGTCTGGCGCATACCAATGTGCTGGTTATCGGCGACGTTATGCTCGACCGGTACACCTATGGCGAGGTGACGCGCATCAGCCAGGAAGCGCCGGTACCGATCCTGGCCATCGACCGGGAGGTCGCGCTGCCCGGCGGTGCCGGCAATGTGGTGCGTAACCTGACGGCGATTGGGGCGGCGACGGCGTTCATTTCGGTGGTTGGCGACGACCAGGCCGGGTCCGACCTGACGGGTCTGGTGGGTGGCCAGCCGAATGTGGAACCCTGGCTGCTGGTGCAGGGTGGCCGCACCACGACCCTGAAAACACGTCTGATCGCTGCCGGCCAGCAGCTGCTGCGCGCGGATCGGGAACAGACGGACCCGATCCATCCCAAGCTGGCCGACCGGCTGATCCGGATCGCGCTGGACGCGATGGCGGCGACCAGCGTCACCGTACTGTCCGATTACGGCAAGGGCGTGCTGTCCGCCGATGTTCCCGCTCGGCTGGTGGAAGCCGCGAAAAAGACCGGCCGCAAACTGATCGTCGATCCCCGCGGCAGCGATTTCGGGCGGTATGCGGGCGCGGATGTGGTGATGCCGAACCGGCAGGAACTGTCGGCGGCCGCGCGCATGCCGGTGGAAACCGAGGCCCAGATCGTCGCCGCCGCATCCTGGCTGCTTCAGCAGCACGGCTTTGGTGCCGTGGTCGTCACCCGGGGCAACGACGGGATGACCTTGGTCGATGCCAATGGGTCGCAGCATTTCCCGGCCGAGGCTGCCGACGTTTTCGATACCTCCGGTGCGGGCGACACTGCGCTGGCGGCGTTGGGCGCGGCACTGGCGGCGCAGCTGGATTTGTCCGTCGCGGTGCGGCTGGCGAATCTGGCGGCCGGAATCTCGGTCGGCAAAGTCGGCGCGTCGGTGGTGCGGGAGGCCGATTTTCTCGCCGCGCTGACACCGCAGCACAGCGCGCTGCGCAAAATCGTCACCCGCGAGGAGGCGGTGGAGCAAGCCGAACGCTGGCGACATCGCGGCTGGCGGGTGGGGTTCACCAACGGCTACTTCGACCTGCTGCACCAAGGCCACATCCAACTGCTGGAACAGGCCAGGGCGTCGTGCGACCGGCTGATCGTGGGCTTGAACTCCGACAGCAGTGTGCATCGACAGAAGGGATTGCCGCATCCGGTGCAGCCGGAGGCAGCAAGGGCCGCCGTGCTGGCTAGCTTTGCCTGCGTCGATCAGGTGTGCCTGTTCGAGGAGGACACACCCGAGGCTCTGATCGAGGCGCTGCGGCCGGATGTGCTGATCAAGGGCGCCAATCACGCCGCCGAGGATGTGGTGGGCGGCGATCTGGTGCGCGGCTGGGGCGGGCGGGTGATGCAGATCGATCTGCCACGGGATCAGCTTCCCAATTCCGGGGTCGCCGCCGTTTCGGGTTAGCCGCGTCGGGAAACCAGCCGATCCGATGGAGCCCGTCCTAACGGCAGGTCCCGGCAACCGCGGCTGCATGGAAAAAGTCAACTCGCGTTAACCGGTTGTTTACCCGAACCTGCCATGAAGCGGGTATGGCGATTGCTTTCCACCTCCACCGCCTCGCACGCGGCCTGATGATCGTGGCCACCGCAACCGGCGGACTTCTGGCGGCACTGACCGCCGGACCGGACTCCGGCCCGGTCGCGGCAATCTTCCCGCCGTGGTGGGATGGCGCGCACGCCATCGCCGCCGCGGCGACAGGCGGACCCGTGCTTGCGATCGGCCTTCGCGATTTCGTGATTCTAGTGGCCCCGGATCGACCGAACGGACGGCAACGCCTGCGCCACGCCGGGGCCTGGCTGCTGATCGACCCAAGCAGTCTGGCAGGCTGCACAATCGCAACCGGAGTAAATTCGAATGAAACCAGACAGCTCCCAACCCGATGAATTGAAGCGGCTTCGCGGACAGGTGGACCAGACGCTGACAGCGGCACTCTGGCTTCATGTCCCGCTGATCGCCGGGGTGGCATGGAGCCTGGGAAACCCGGCCTTGGGCCTTGGTGCCGTAGCGGCCGCGGTCGCCGCGGCCGCTACGCTGGCGCGCTTCTCCTGGCCGGCGGAAACCGCGCGCCGGGTGATGATCGGCGTCGCGGCGGTGGTGATGGTATCGCTGGTGTTGGCCGCGAGCAGCGGGGGCGCCTGGCAAACCGACGTTCATATGTACTACTTCGCCGCACTGGCCGTTCTGGCCGCATGGTGCGACCGTAACGTCATCCTGGCGGCAACGCTGGTCACCGCGGTTCATCATCTCGCCCTTAGCTTCATTGCCCCAAGCCTCGTGTTCTCCGGCGGCAGCGACCTCGGCCGGGTCTTTCTCCATGCCGGGATTCTGGTGATCGAAGCTGCCAGCCTGTTCTGGATGACCGGCTATCTGGCGAACCTGATCGCCGCCAACGCGGTCAGCCTGCGCGAAGCCGATGCCGCCCGGCTTCGGATCGAAGCCGCCGTAGCGGGTCAGGAGGCCGCCTTGAAGCAGGCGACGGAAATCCGCCATCGCACCATGCTGGATCTGTCGGCTCGGTTTGAATCCAGCGTCGGGGACATCGTGGACGGCGTTGCCGCGGCGGCCACCGAACTGCAGGCCACCTCCCGGGCGATGGCAACGACCGCCGAGGATACCACCCGGCAGTCGAAAACCGTGACCGGTGCGTCGTATGAGGCCACCCGCAACGTGCAGACCGTCAGCGCCGCGACCGAGGAACTGACTGCGTCCATCGCGCAGATCAGCCAGCAAATCGGCCGAGCCGGCAGCATGGTCAGGGACAGTGTCAGGCAGGCCAACCTGTCCAACGACCAAGTCAAAGGCCTGACCGAGGCGGCGGACAAAATCGGCGACGTTGTGCGGATCATCAGCGATATCGCCGGACAGACGAACCTGCTGGCGCTGAACGCCACGATCGAAGCCGCGCGCGCGGGCGATGCCGGCAAGGGCTTCGCGGTGGTGGCATCGGAGGTCAAGGCCCTGGCCACCCAGACCGCGAAGGCAACCGAGGAGATCGCCGCCCAGATCAAGGCAATCCAGGATGCCACCCAATCCTCCGCCAGGTTGATCCAGGGCATCGCCGACACCGTCGGTCAGGTTGAGGAGACAACTTCGGCCATCGCCGCCGCAATCGAACAACAGGGTTCGGCGACCCGGGAAATCGCCCGCGGCGTGCTGCAAACCGCGGAAGGCACGCGGGAGATTTCCAGCAGCATCGCCGGCGTTACCGATGCCGCGCAGCATACTGGTGTCGCCGCGGCCGATGTGCTGAACGCGGCCGGCGAACTGTCGCGCAACGGCGAGACGCTGAAAGCCCAAGTCGGCGCCTTCCTGCGCGAAGTGCGCGCCGCTTAGGTTCGGTGCGGTATGCGCGCTCGGACGCCAGCCTGCCGGTCAGCCGGATGCGAGCGCCTTCGCGTATGCCGACACAGCCGCCGCAAAACCCAGTTCCAGGGCATCGGCGGTCAGTTCGTGGCCGATCGAGGCTTCGGCCAGGAATGGCACCGCACGCATCAACGGCGGGATGTTATGCAAATTCAGATCGTGTCCGGCATTGACCGCAAGCCCCGCGTCCCTCGCCCTGGCAGCGGTCGCGGCGATCCTGTCCAGGACCGCCGCGTTACGGCCACTCCGGAATTCCGCGGCATAAGTGCCGGTGTAGATTTCAACCCCGTCCGCACCGGATTGCACCACCCGGCCGATCACATCCGGGTCGGGGTCGATGAACAGAATCACGCGGCAGCCCGGGGCCCTCATCGCCGCGATCGCCGGACCCGCGAGCGCTGCCTGTGCGCCATCCAGTTGCCAGCCTTCCTCCGAGGTGAAAGCCTCCGGCGCATCGGGCACCAGGGTCACCTGTTCCGGCCGGTTGTCGCGCACGATCCGCAGCAGACGCTCGTCCGGAAACCCTTCGATATTGAATTCGCACGCGGGCCGGTGCGGGCGCATCAGCGCCGCCAGCATTGGCACGTCCGTCGCCCGGATATGACGCTCATCCGGGCGCGGATGCACAGTCAGGCCCCGGGCGCCGGCCGTGAGCGCCAACCGGGCGAAATGGGCGAGATCTGGGACGCCGGTGCGGCGGGAGTTCCGCAGCAGGGCGATCTTGTTCAAATTTACGCTGAGTCTGGCCATGCCGGAGCCTAATCCCCGGCGGCGGCGGACTCAACCAGCGATCACGCCACCTGCCGCAGACAGGACCGGGCGACCCGGGACACCGCGCGCACGCCAACGACCTGACGCAGATTGCCCTCGACCAAGTGAACAACCTCGGCCGGCATGGCTTCCATCGCGATTTCCACATGGATCGTGCCGCCGGAACGGTGCGACCACATCCGATCCGGCACCAGATCGCGCTTGGCGTAGGGTTGCAGCAGCCGCGGCAGCAGACCGGGCGAAACATCGGCATCCAGCAGAAAACGGACGAAAACCGTCTGCGAGCATTCAGGATTCATATCGGCGGACATGGACGAAATCTCCAGGCAACAAGTCGAAAAAACGGGACAACCCCCGGCTGCTAGGCAGCCGGGCCGCTAATTCGAATGCTTGGGATTCCGTGGCGCATGGGCAGTCTATAACACTAATGCGCCGGCCAGTCGAGTTCCGGAAGGCGCAGCAACGGCACCTGGCGCATAGAAAGTGTGCGATATTGCAGCGTCAGCGGTACATCGACGGCTGGCGGCTGATCTGGGTCGCCGGCGCCGGCCATCAGCAACAATACGGCCTTAGCCGCTGTCGCTGCCGATTTTGTCAGGATTCCGGCCGCTGCCAGCTTGTCCAGCGTCGCGGCGTAACCGACCAGACGACCACTGCCGCTGCCCATCGGCTGAAGTTGATCGTCCAAAGCCAGCGTTGCGGAGGCGGTCAGCCCAAGCGGACCCCACCCCATTGTGAAACGAGAGATTGCCAGCGACCCGCCGCCATCGCGCCAGGCCCGAGCCCAAGCGGCCGGATCGCGCGTCGCCGGAAATGGCCCGTTTACCGACCCGCCCAGCGTGACCGAGGAAATATTCGGACCCAACGGCCATTTCACCAGTGCCGGCAGTGCGATGGCCTCGGCACTCGCCGAAAACGCGACGGAGGATGCCGGCTGACTGACGTCATGCAGAACTGGTACATCGACGGACGCGTTCAACAAACCGAGCATGGTGTGCCAGTCGCCGCTCGCCGGCTCGATCCGCAGGTTCCTGGCATTCAGCTCGATGCGACGGCGGCCGACGGACAACAGCGGGACCGATACAGCGTTCTCCTCGCTGGTCACGATCATGTCAGGCGAACCGTCCGCGCGAATATGGGCCGGGCCGGTCAGCGAAATCCGCAGCGAGGCCGGGTCCAGCAGCGATACCGACAGATCGATCGCCGCCGCGGCGATCTCGACATCCCCCGGAATGGCACCGCCGGCGTGCCGAAGGGTCAGATTGGGTACGGAAACCCGGGCCGCCCCCGGCCAGCCGCCGATCGACAGGACACCGGAATGGATGTCCCAGCCCTCGGTCACCCGTCCAGCGAGCCAGTGTTGGTAACCGGTCCTCAGCCGTCCGGCCGCAATCCGCCAGTAGGCGACATCGCCGGCCAGCAAACCGATGAGCATAGCAGCGGCGATAATCCAGTGGGTGCGGCGCATCACGATTCTAAAACGACAGGAGCGGCCGTTTACACCAAACCGAACCGGGTGGCGAATCGCCGAAATTCAGACAATCGGCCCCGCCATACACAACCGCAGGGCGAGTGTATGAATTTCGTCCCCAGGCGGGCAACACGCTGAAACGCACCGAATTCCACTATATACTATCATATATATCAATAGGTTAAAAAAAACGCCTCAGACCCTCTGGCAACACCGCCTCGGAACTCTGCACAGAGTTTTCCACAGGGTTATCCCGGTCGCCGGCCCCGGGCTCAAACGCTTATCGGACAGCACCGATGTGTCGGGGCGGCTTTATTGTGCCCGGTCGATCGCCGTCAGCCCCCGTTCCAGCGCCTGCATCAGGGCCTTTCGTTCAGTGTGCGCGGGGATCGGCGCCCCGATCACGATCCGGATGGTGCCCGGCAGCTTACGGAACGACCGGCGCCCCCAAAAACTGCCGGAATTGGTGGAAACCGGAATCACCGGCAGGCCGCTGCGCGACGCCATTGCCGCGATACCCGGCTGCATGACCAGTTTGCTGCCCGGTTCGCTGCGCGTGCCTTCGGGGAAAATCACGACCTGACGGCCCTCGCTCACCGCCCTGTCGGTTTCCCGCAGCAGGGTTCGGATCGCGGCGGCGCCAGCATCGCGATCCACTGCGATCATACCGGAAGCCGGAATCAGGGCGCCGAACAACGGAATGCGCAGCAGCTCTTTCTTAAAGACATAGCACCCGCGCGGCACCAGGGTCAGCCAGATGAAGGTGTCGAACGCCGATTGGTGGCGGGACGCGATCAGCGCCGCGCCGGGCGGGATATGCTCCAGGCCGGTGACCTCCACCTCGATGCCGCAGATAACCCGAAGCGCCAGCCTCAAGGCACGCGCCCACAGCATCGCGATCGCCAGGACATGGTCCGGGGAGATGAGCCGAACCGCCGACGCCACCAGGGTCGCGATCAGGGTGATGCCGAAAAAGGCCGCGTTGAACAACGTGGAACGCACAAGGATCATCCACCGGTACTCGCTGGCACAGCCGCGGCAGGCGCTGGCTCCCGATGCGGGAACCATGCGGACAAACCGGACACCGTTAACAGATACTTTGAATACTCCTCGGCCTCCAGCCGCAGGCCGACACCTTTTTCGACTCCGGCCTGGCCGTCGGCCAGCCCAACCGGCAACGGAAAGAAAGCCGTTCCGGGCAGGGCCTGGCGCAATTCGGCCAGGGCGCGCGGCATATGAAACGCCGCGGTCACCACGATCAGCGATCCGATCCGGTGCTGTTCGGCCCATACCGCTGTCTCCACCCCATTGCCGCGGGTGGAGGCGGCGTAGCGGCCCAGCGTGATCCGGGGCGCCAGCGGCGCGGTATCGACGCCGGCCAGCCGCCCGAGGGTCGGGAGGTCGGTGCCGCCGCCAATGCCGCTGAGCAGCAGGTATCGGGCCTGCCCGGCGGCCAGCAGGCGCAGCGCCAGTTCGACCCGCCCTGCCCCGCCGGTCAGCGCGACGATGCCATCGGTATGCGGCGGCGGCGCGTCGGGCAGCCGCCGCACGGCGTGAACGAACCAGATGAATCCGCCGCCCCACGCCACCGCCGCGGCCAGAAACGCGATGCCGGCCGAGCGCAGCGCCCGCCGCCGCCTCATGGCAGCCGGCGCAGCCAGCGGCGCACGGCCGCATGCGCGGTTGCGAACCCGATCGCCCCCGATCCCAGCGGCAGGCAGGGCAAAGCCAGCCACAACGGCACCGGCAATGCGCCCAGCGTGTCACCAAGCGAGCCCCCGGCATGACCCGCATCCCCCGCGAACGGCGCAGCCAGCCGCGCCAGGGTCAGCAGCACCGGCAAGGAGGCGAGCGTCCCGAAGCCCGCCCCGGCGGCAGCCAGAAAGGTCGCCCGCTCGGCGAAGCGCCCGGCGATATAAGCATCGGTGGCGCCCAGACCATGCACGATCTCGATCGCCTCGCGCCGGGTCGAAAGCCCCGCCCTGGTGGCCACCGCGATCACCGCCGCCGCAACCACGGCGACCAGCAGCAGCGCCAGCGCGGCACAGGCCTGCAGGCTGCGGGCCAGCACCGCCAAACGGCGGATCCAGATGCCGTGATCCTCAACCAACGTGTCCGGCGCGGCTTCGTTCAGGCGCCGCGACAGCGATGCCAGGTCGGCGGCGGCGTCGGTCAGCCGCACCGCGATCACCGCCGGGACCGGAATGGCCAGGCGATCCGATGCATCACCCAGCCACGGCCGCAGCAGGGCGGCAAGCTCCTGGTCGGACAGCGCCCTGGCGGAGGCGACACCAGGGGTTCCGGTCAACAGCGTCAGAACCGCTGCCAACCGTGTCTGAGCCGCGCCCGCCCGGGCGCCTCCGGAGGCCGGTTCGCCAGCGCGCGGCACCTGGACCGTCAGCGACGCCCCCGCACCCTGCTGCCAGTGGCGCGACAACGCCGCGGACCCGAACCAGCCGGCCAGCGCCAACGCGGCCAGGAACGTCATGGCCGCCACCAGCAGCGGCAGCATCCGGTCGGACATCGCCCGGCGCAGTCCCAGGTCGTCGAACCCGGCTGGACGCAAGGAAATCACAGCCCGAACCCGTCGTCTTCGACCATCCGCCCGCCCTGGATGTGCAGCGCCGCCGCGGGATGCCGCGCAACCAGGGTTTCGTTATGCGTGGCGACAATCACCGTGGTGCCGATCCGGTTCATCTCCTTGAACAGCACCATCAGCCGCTCCGCCTGTGTATCGTCCAGATTGCCGGTCGGCTCGTCGGCCAGCAGCAGCGCCGGGCGGGCGATCACCGCCCTGGCGATGGCCACGCGCTGCTGCTCGCCGCCCGACAGTTCGGCCGGGCGGGCATCCATATGACGCGACAGCCCGACCCACCGCAGCAGTTCGCCCACATCCGCCCTGATTTGTCCTTCTGGCCGGCCGGCGATCCGCAGCGGCAACGCGACATTGTCGAACGCCGACAGATGCGCCAGCAGCCTGAAGTCCTGAAATACCACGCCGATCCGCCGCCGCAGCGGCGGCAGGCCGCGCCGGGGTGCCGCCGTCACATCGGTGCCCAGCAGCGTCAGCCGCCCCCGGGTTGGCCGCACATCCAGGTACAGCAGGCGAAGCAGGCTGGTCTTGCCCGCCCCCGACGGACCCAGCAGCCAACGGAACGCACCCGGCTCCAAACGGAAACTAATGTCATGCAGAACCTCCGGCCCCGCCTGCGCTGCCGCTCGGACGCCGCTTCTCTCATAGCGCAACCCGACCGCTTCGAATCGTAGCATCTGTACTGTTTACCGTTTGTCGCGGGCGGTGTCATCGCGCGTGACGCCACCCGGCCGCCGAACCCGGACAAAGCCAATCGCGGCGGCGGCGATCGTTGTGGTCAGCCTCCCGCCGATGTGTTGGGATAAGCGGGCTTCGCCGCCGGCTGCCAGTAACAGCGGGCCCGACGACGGCCTGTGTCAAACCATGATGGATTACGATGCGAATTGTTTGTCCTAAATGTGCCGCCGCATACGAAGTGCCCGCCGACCGGCTGAAGCAGCGGCGAACCGTACGGTGCACGCGCTGCAACGAACAATGGGCGGCGGTACAGAATATAGAACACACATCGGCTCCGGCGGACGCCCCGCCCGCACAGACCCCGGAGCCGGCCGCCGCGTTGCCGGCGTTTACCGCGATGGACCGCCTGGCCGCGGCAAACCGGCAGCCGAGGCGTTCGGTTGCACTGGCGGCCGCCTGGGTCTTGACCTTTGGTGTCCTGATCGCCGGCGCCGCGGCCGCGATCGCCTGGCGCGCGGACATCGTCCGTGCGTGGCCGCCAAGCGCCCGGATTTTTGGAACCCAGAACGAGCACCGGGCGCATGTCCCGGCGAATACGCCGGAAGGTGGCCGGAAATAACCGCCACGGCGCGTGGTATCGGGGGTTAAACACCCTGTTTGCAGCCTATTTTCGCATCACAGCAATCGAAACCAACCAAAAATGCCACAAATCTCAGTGTCGATGGCTGTATCCCGTGCAAAAGGTTGAAGCCGGCCCGGCAAACATGCTTTCGTTCCAGCGACTGTCAAAACACAAAGGTGAAGCCGCGTGGAGCTTGAATCGGACGTATCTGCCAACATCGCCGAGGACATGGATACAGAAGCCTCAGCCAGCGGCGGCGACGTCGCCGCGCTGCAGACCGCGATCCTGGATAAGCTGACCTATGTGGTAGGAAAGCGCCGGTCGATCGCCACCGAACGCGACTGGCTGATGGCCACGGCCTATGCGGTGCGCGACCGGATCGTGGACCGCTGGCTGGCTGGTATCGACGCAACCTACCAAAGCGGCTCCAAGCGGGTCTATTACCTGTCGCTGGAATTCCTGATCGGCCGGCTGTTGTTCGATAATCTGAACAATCTGAACTGCCTGAACACCATTCGGGCCGCCCTGGCCGGGCTGGAGGTGGACCTGGACAAGCTGCGCGCGCTGGAACCCGATGCGGCGCTGGGCAATGGCGGCCTTGGACGGCTTGCCGCCTGCTTCATGGAAAGCATGGCCACGCTGGATATTCCCGCTTACGGCTACGGCATCCGCTACGAACACGGGCTGTTCCGCCAGGTGATGAAAAACGGCTGGCAGCAGGAATTCCCCGAGGACTGGCTGGCCCTCGGCAATCCATGGGAGTTCCACCGGCCGGAGGTGAATTATCCGATCGGCTTCGGGGGCGCGATCGAGGCGGTGCCCATTTCGGAAGCCGCGGTGCGCCATGTCTGGCACCCGGCCGAAACCATCGAGGCCGTGGCTTACGACACCCCCTCTGTCGGCTGGCGCGGCCGCCGGGTCAACACGCTGCGCCTGTGGTCCGCCCGTTCGGCCGATCCGCTGCGGCTGGATGCGTTCAACCACGGCGATCACGCGGGTGCGCTGGCCGAACAGGTGCGGGCGGAATCGATCTCCAAGGTGCTGTATCCGTCGGACGCAACCCCGGCGGGTCAGGAACTGCGGCTGCGGCAGGAGTATTTCTTCGTCTCCGCCTCGCTGCAGGATCTGGTGCGGCGGCACATCAGGGCATTCGGGCATATCGGCAATCTGGCGGAGAAGACCTCCATCCAGTTGAACGACACGCACCCGGCGATCGGCGTCGCCGAACTGATGCGCATCCTGATGGACCTGCATCATGTTCCCTGGGAAGACGCCTGGCGGATGACGCGGGAGACGTTCAGCTACACCAACCACACCCTGCTGCCGGAGGCGCTGGAGGTCTGGCCGGTTCCGCTGATGGAACGCCTGCTGCCCCGCCACATGCAGATCATCTATTTGATCAACGCGCTCCATCTGGGTCAGGTTCGCAAGGAGCATCCCGGCGACGACGCGATGCTGTCAAGCGTGTCGATGATCGATGAGCATCAGGGCCGGCGTGTCCGCATGAGCCATCTGGCGTTCCTCGGCTCCCACCGCGTCAACGGCGTGTCGGCCCTGCATACCGGCCTGATGCGGGAAACCGTGTTCCGCGACCTGCATACCCTGTTTCCGGATCGAATCGTCAATGTCACCAACGGCATCGCGTTCCGCCGCTGGCTGCACGAAGCCAATCCCCGGCTGACGCGGCTGCTGGCCGATACCGTCGGGCCGCGCGTGCTGGACGACGAGACTGCGCTGGAAAAGCTGCGTCCGATGGCGAACGACCGGGCGTTTCAGAAGCGCTTCGCCGCCAGCCGGTATATGAACAAGCTGGCGCTGTCGGACCTGATCCGCCGGGAACTGGAAATCCGCGTCGATCCGGCAGCGATTTTCGATGTCCACATCAAGCGTATCCACGAATACAAGCGCCAGCTTCTGAACATCCTGGAAGCCATCGCGCTGTATAATGCAATCCGAGCGCGTCCGATGGACGACTGGACGCCGCGGGTGAAGATTTTCGCCGGCAAGGCGGCGGCCAGCTACCACCAGGCCAAGCTGATCATCAAGCTGATCCACGACGTGGCGAAGGTGATCAACAGCGATCCCACGGTTCGCAATATCCTGAAAA
>JAKBCJ010000551.1 GCA_021807975.1 Pseudomonadota bacterium
CCGCCGCGCGCCCGAATGGGGCAAGACGATTGTCTTTGCCGTCACCAAGCGCCATGCGGAGACGTTGGCCCGGATGTTCGATGACGCGTTTGCCGATCAGAAGCCAAGCCCCACGACCCGCTATGCCGATTTCGTCGTGTCTGGCATGGGCGCGGATGACAGCGTCGATGGGCAGGCAAAGATCAAACGGTTTACCAAGGAACCGTTTCCACAAATCCTGGTCAGCGTGAACATGCTGGATACCGGGTTCGACTGCCCGGAGCTGCGCAATCTGGTGATGGCGCGCTTCACCCATAGTTCCATCCTGTATCAGCAGATGCGCGGACGCGGCACCCGGCTGGCGCCCGGCAAAAACCGCTTCACCATGTGGGATTTCACCGGCGTCACCTTGCGGCATGGCGACGATGAAACCCCGGGTGAAGGGGGCGTTGTGGTCGTGCGCGAGGCCAAGCCGCCCACAGGCCAGGCCAGACGCATGCTGACGCTGGATGTGCATGACGAAATCGACCCGGGAACGCGTGAATGGGTCACCGTCGATGAGACCGGCCATGCTTTCCTGGACCCCGACGCAGCCCGAGCCGGCGCGCTGGGGGCGGCGTTCGAGACGTGGCTCGCCGGCCGTGACTTCCACTCCGACCAGGTTCGCGTGCTGCATTTGGTCAAGGAACAGATCAAGGCCAATGCCGCCGATCTTGAGCAATTCGACAGTTGGCGCTTCGATGTGGCGCCGTTGTCGATGAACGGCGGATTCGAGCGTGCGCGCGCCGTGTTCGGCGGCGAAGCGGAACTGGAACGGATTCTGAGCAGCATGAACGAAGCCGTCTTTGGCATCGCCACCGGTTCGGCGCACGATGACGACCCGCTCGGCACCGACAAACCCCTGCACTAAGGCCGACCATGCCCTTTACGCCTGATATGCGCCGCAAGGTGGATCAGATTCGCGACTATCTGTATGGAGGCGGCTATCCAGATCCGCTGTCCAACGCCGAACAACTGAGTTTTCTGTTCTTCTTCTATATGATCGAGGGCATCGACGGCGCCAATGCGCGGCAGGCCAGGGCCACCAAGCGTGACTACACCTCTTTGTTCGCGGGTGACTGGGTTTTGCGCAACCCGCTGAACGCGCCGGCCAAGGGGGTTGAGAGCATTCCGCGCGAGCGGATGCGTTGGTCCTCCTGGGCGAACGCCATGGCGGGGGAACAGCTTGTCACCTTCGTGCGCGATGAAGTGTTTCCGTTCTTCGCCACCATCGGCGACACTTTCGGCATGAGTTTCATGACGCAGGCCAGGTTGACGGTGGATGAGCCGACGGTGCTCACCCAGATCGTGGCGCTGGTGAACGAGTTGCGGCTGGAACAGGCGGACCCGGACACCAAGGGCGATTTGTTCGAGCATGTGCTGCGCCAGATCAAGCAGGCTGGCGAACTGGGCCAGTTCCGCACGCCGCGTCATATCATCCGGGCGATTGTCGCCTTGCTGGACCCGAGGATCGGGGAGACGGTGTATGACCCCGCCGCCGGCACCGCCGGGTTTCTGGTGGCGGCCTATGAGCATATCCGGCTGGCGGGATCGTCACCCGGTGGGCGGGAGATCGCTGATGTAGAGGGCAAGCCGCGTGAGCGGGGCATGGGTGACCGGCTGAACGCGGCGCAATGGCGCAAGCTGCAAACCGCGACGTTCTACGGCAACGATGTCGATCCCAAGATGGTCAGTCTGGCGTCGATGAATCTGGCGCTGCGCGGGCTGCCGGATGTGCGCATCCTGAAGCGCAACGTGCTGACCAGCAGTTTCGACCGCCAGATGAAGGCGGACAGGGGCTTGCCGTTGGATGGTTACGATGTGGTTCTGGCAAACCCGCCGTTTTCCGGCCGGCTGGACCGGGACCGGATTGTCGATGACGTGCGCATCGGCACCAGTACCGCGACGGAACTGCTGTTCATCAAATACATGATCGATAATCTGAAGCCGGGCGGGCGCTGCGGCGTGGTGGTGCCGGAGGGCGTGCTGTTCGGGTCCACCGGGGCACATAAGGAACTGCGCCGAATTCTGATCCAGAATAACCGGGTGGAGGCGGTGCTGTCGCTGCCCGGCGGGGTGTTCCAGCCCTATTCGGGCGTCAAGACCAGCGTGCTGGT
The DNA here is from genome assembly GCA_021807975.1 of Pseudomonadota bacterium. Lineage (GTDB taxonomy): Bacteria > Pseudomonadota > Alphaproteobacteria > Acetobacterales > Acetobacteraceae > Rhodopila. Next base: position 2,136 of record JAKBCJ010000551.1, read on the forward strand.
ATTTGCCAGGGGCGGGCGGACGGAGCGGGTGATGTTCCTGCACGCCAGCAATGACGGTTTCAAGCTGGACGCCAATCATGAGCAGCCGATCGAGGCGGACGATCTGCCGGATCTGATCATGGCGTTTCAGAGTCGCGCTGCGTTGTGGCCTGAATGGTGCGAGCGCGATGCTGAACAGCCCTGGACGGAGAACTGGTGGTTCGCGGATGCGGCTGCGATTGAGCGGGAGGATTTCAATCTCTCCGCCTCGCGTTACCGGCCCGAGAGCCGCGAGGCGGCGGCGCACCGTGATCCACGCGAGTTGCTGGCGGAACTGCGTGATGAAACTGCGGCGATCCTCGGCGATATTGAAGCGCTGGCGGGTGAGCTCGGGGAGTGGGTCGGTTGAGCGGTTGGCCTAAAGTGCAGTTGGACGAGGTATGTGAAACGAGGACCGGTACTCGCGACCCGGCAAAAAAGCCTAACGAGGCTTTTCGTTATGTTGACATAGCCTCAGTAGACAACAAAGCCAAAATAATATCGGGTGCGGGCGAGGTATTTGGACGCTCGGCTCCCAGTAGGGCACGGCAGGTCATAAAGTCGAACGACGTCTTGGTTTCCATGACCCGGCCGAACCTGAATGCTGTTGCGATGGTTCCTCCTGAATTGAACGGCGAGATTTGCAGTACGGGCTTTGCCGTCCTCCGATCGAAAGATACGATATTACCAACATACCTCTTTCATTTCGTGCGATCTCGCGGGTTTGTCGCAGCCACTACAGGCGCCGTGTCTGGGGCCTTATATCCAGCGATTACTGCATCGTTCCTGAGGTCCCTTCCAATACCGCTCCCGCCCGTGGACGAGCAGCGGCGGATTGTCGGGTTGTTGGATCGGGCGGCGGAGATCAGGCGCCGCGCCGACGCCGCCCGCGCCAAGGCCCGCGCCATCATCCCCGCCCTCTTCCTCGACACCTTTGGCGACCCAGCCACCA
>JAKBCJ010000552.1 GCA_021807975.1 Pseudomonadota bacterium
GGCGCAGGCCAGCATCGCCACCGCCGCTTCCGGCACCATCGGCAGATAGATGGTGACGCGGTCGCCCTTCTTCACGCCCAGGGTCTTCATCGCGTTGGACAGGCGGCAGACCTGGTCGTGCAGCTCGCGGTACGTGACATGGCGGCTGACGGACGGATCGTCGCCCTCCCAAATGATGGCAGTGGCATCGGCACGTTCGGCCAGATGGCGGTCAAGGCAAGAAACCGAGGCGTTCAGGACCCCGTCCTCGAACCACTTGATCGACACATTGCCGGTGAAGCTGGTGTTCTTGATCTTACTTGGGAAGGTCATCCAGCTCAGCCGGCCGGCTTCCTTGGCCCAATAGGCGTCGGGATTTTCGGCGGCCTGTTTGTAGGCCATCTGATAACCGGCGGCGTTCACATGCGCCGTTTTGGCGAAGTCGTCTCGGACTGGAAAAAACTGTTCCGGCGTCGGTGCGGTGTCTGCCACGGACTGTTCCCTTGTTCGCTATAATCTTCCCTGTGTGCCAGGCAGGTTCGGTGACAGCCGCCCGGCGCGCGCAACGATAGGTTCGTTGAGGATCGCACCCATTGATCGGTGTCAACCGGTTCTGCATTCACCGGCCGCAAATACACGCAGCGGGGCCGATTGTGAACCGGGGGCGCGTCAGGCGACGGCAGCGTCTCGTCGTGGCGGGGCCTGGCGGGCTTCCAACAACCCGGCAATGACCGCCGCGAGTTCGTCGGCCGAGACAGGCTTGCGCATCAACCGCGTCATATGCTGCTCCCGCCGCACGGCCGGAAGCTGGTCGTTCCCATCCGCGTAGCCGGTCAGCAGGATCGCCGGCAGAAGGGGATGCAGCCGCCGGACTTCTTGGATCAGTGCCAAACCGTCCATCCCGGGCATCGCGAAATCGGTCAGCAGCAGATCCGGTGTATGCAGTTCAATATCCGCCAGGGCGGCGGCAGCGTCCGACGCTGGCCGCACGATGTATCCCTGCGCCTGGAGCTGCGCCTCGAGTGCCGTCGCCACCATGGCGTCGTCGTCCACCAGCAATACATGGCCCGACGCCACGGCCGGCGCGAGCCGCGCAACGGCGAACCCTTCGACATCGCCCGCGTCTGCCTTGACGCCCGGTAACCACAGACTGACCGTCGTGCCATGATTCAGGACGCTGTCGATAGCGAAGCGACCGCCCGACTGTTCGACGAACCCCCTCGCCATGGACAGGCCCAGGCCGGTGCCTTTGCCGATGGGCTTGGTGGTGTAAAACGGTTCGCTGGCCCGGGCCAGCGTCGCGGCGTCCATGCCTGTCCCGGTGTCGGAGATATCAAGCCGGATATAGAACTCGCTTCCCGCCGGGTCCGTGACGGGACGGAGGCTGGCCGCCAGCCGCAGTGTCCCCCCGTCCGGCATTGCATCGCGCGCGTTCAGGGACAGATTGACCAACGCCGTTTCCAACTGGTCCCGATCCGCCAGCAGCGATGGCAAACCCGGGTCCGCGTCAACCACCATGCTGATGCTCGCGCCCAACAGCGGCGCCAGCATATCTTTCAGCCCATCCAGCAAAACGCGTGGCGCAATCGGCTGTGCCTGGAGTGTGCCGGATCGCGCGAACGTCAAAAGCCGGTTGGTGATCGCCGACCCGCGCTTGACCGCGTCGGAGCACAGTGTGGCAAAGCGCTCCACGGCCGGTGCATCGCCGGCGCGACGCTGAATCAATTCCAGCCCGCCGGCCACGGCCTGCAGCACATTGTTGAAGTCATGCGCGATGCCGCCCGCCAGTTTACCCAAAGCCTCCATCCGCTGCGACTGCACAAGCTGCATCTGGGCGTTCTCGCGCGCCGCCACTTCCTGGCCCACGCGTTCCTCCAGGGTTTCAGCTAGCCGCCGAAGGTCATTTTCCGTCTGGCGCCGTTCGGTGATGTCCATGGTCACACCCATAACCCGAACAGGAACGCCGGCGGCATCGCGGATTGTTTCGCCAAACGTGTGAACCCACCGTTCGGTGCCGCTTCCCGGCAGAATAACCCGAAACTCCGCCGTGAACGGCGCGTTGCCGGCACCGACCGCTTTGCCGGCCGCTTCAAGGATTGGCCGGTCGTCCGGGTGAACCGCGCTCAGCCACAGGTCGAAGCACGGAGGGCCGGCGTTGGCCGGGTCCAGGCCCAGCAACCGGTATTGGTGCGGCGTCCAGTGCCAGGCGCCGGTGACGCGGTTCCAATCCCACGCACCCAGGCCCGCGGCTTCATGGCTCAGCCGCAGGCGTGCCTCGCTCTCGGCCAATGATTGTTCGAAGCGCTTACGTTCGGTGATTTCCTCAACCACGACGTTGATCCGGTCGATCTGTCCCTCGGTGTCGCGTTGCGGCACCCAATGCTCGATCCAGGTGCGAATCACGCCCGGCTGGGCCGGGGTTTCACCGGTGAACTCCAGGTTCAAGGCTGGTTCGCCGGTGTCGAATATCCGCTGTGCCAGAGCCTCGCCCTGATCGGCCAGGTCTGGAACGATCTCTCGCATCGTCCGGCCGAGATGTTCGGCGGCGGACTGGCCGTTGATTTCCGCCAGACGTCCGTTGATGCGCAGAACGCGCAGATCGCGGGCCAGGACGCATAACCCAACCGGGGCGGTATCGTAGATGAAGGCCAACTCCGCCAGTTGCTCGCGCGCCCGGGCTTCGCTTGCCAATAACGCCGCTTCCGCTCGTTTTGCCCGTCCAAGATCGACCGCGAACCGAGCGGTGTGGCCTGTCTGGCGGTCCAGGAGTGCGCTCGCGGTCAATACTGGCACATGCGTGCCGTCCGGTCTCAGGAGGTCCTCTTCGTAGGCATCGCAATACCCGTGTTCCCGAATCTCCGCCGTCGCAGCTTCCTGCCGGGGGTCCCGATGCGGTGGCATCAGGCTGTCCCAACGCAAGCCGTCCGCGGTGGCGTCGGTTCTCGATGTGCCGCTCAGCCGGAGGAACGCATCGTTCGCCTCCAGGATGCGACCAGTTGGATCGGTTCGCACGATCCCCACGGGACTGACGTCGAACAGGGTTCGCAGTTCGTCGGCCGCGGCCTCTCGCTGCTGTGCCGCGGTTTGCAGCGCGCGGGCAAGATCGTCGGCCTCCCGT
>JAKBCJ010000085.1 GCA_021807975.1 Pseudomonadota bacterium
GATCGCATCGACGTCCTGCATGATCTTCAGGCGCTTGAACAGGTCGGGCCGGTGCAGGCCCATGCTCTCCCCGACCAGCTCCAGGAAATTCACCACCTCGAACGGCCAGTCGCGTTCGTGGCTGCAAAGTTCACGGTGGCAGGCATGGTAGATACCGGCCAGGGCGGTCACCCCGGCCGCGGCAGCGGCCTGCAACTGGTTACCCTGCAGATTCTGCTTGAACGCCGGCAGCGGCGTCAGCTTGTTGCACATGTATCCCACGCGCGGTTGTTCCAGATCGACGAAATCCAGGCCGGGGATGGCGCACAGGATGGCCTTTGCCGCTTCCGGCACCCCTGGGTTACCCGGATGTTCATGCAGCCCCACCCGCTTTTCCACCCTCTGGCGCAGCAACGGGCGTAACACGTCCAGATGTTCGGCCAGGAACCGGACGAAGGGCACCATATCCAGGCCGGACGTCTGCCCGGGCGCCGCGGCAACCTCGGTCAGTTGCACCTGACAGGTCGGGCACCACGACAGCGCACGCGGCGCGGCGGCGGTCAGCCGGTCGATGGTGCGGCCGGCGACCCGGCCAGCGGTTGGCAGGTCGCCGGCGCCGAACTGCAGCACGCCGCAGCAGGCTGACGGTCCACCCATGACCCGGTAGCGGATGCCCATCGCGTCCATGATATCCAGCGCAAGCAACGCGATATGCGGTGTCTTCAGGACGTTGCAGCCGGTGTAAAACACCACCTGCGGTTCCGGTTCGTCGCGATCGGCGAACCTGGCCAGCATATCGGGCGGAAGCTGCAGCCGCGACAATACCCGCACCCCTCTCGTCATCGCCCCAAAGCGGGCGAAGCCAGCTTTGCGCCGGTCGGACGAAGGGATGGCCGCCTGCGTGGCTACCCGGGCGAGCGCCAGCATCGACCGTGGATTGACGCCGTGCGGACAGGCCGGAATACAGTGGCCGCTGCCGGAACATACCTCCGCCCAACGGCTGGCTTCCGCATGCGGGGTTCCCCGCAGCAGGCCGAGGATTCCGGCTGTCAGCGCCTTTGGGCCGGCGGTGTCCAGGCCAGCCGGGGCGGGCATCGGGCAGACCTCGGCACACACGCCGCAGCTTGTGCAGCGTGCCAGGATATCCTCGGTCCGAAGCCGCAGGGTCTGGTCGAATGCGGTTGCGTCCACCAACGGGTCCTCCAGCGGTTGAAGCAGGCCAGCGGATCGGCTACGGCGGGTGACTTCGCCGGTTTCCACCTTTAGCGCCCGGGCAAGATTCGGGGAAGACCCGGCCAAGGCGCCCATATCGTGACTGTTCCAGCCGCCCTATGATAACATGCTTGAGTGTCGCTTCGCTCCCGGCCACACTCCGCCGGCCTTCATCCATACCAACAGACTGGATACCCTTGCTCGATGCGACGTATCGCTCTGCTCGCCCTCACGCTCTCGCTTAGCGGTTGCGGCTACAATACGTGGTGGAATCCGCCATTCATCGGTGCATACAGCCCGAACCAGCCGGTCGGCGACAGTGAAAACCTCCTGCGCGCACGCGGTGCGGCGCCCGAGGAACCAATACTGACGACGGAGCCGGGCGACATCTGGCCCGGCCCGCCGCAGCAGGCCCCGACGATGGAGGATCTGGTCAGCGACCAGAACATGATAACACAGCCGGAATTGCCGAAGCCCGGCACGCCGCTTAGCCGCGGTACCGCGCCATCGCAGTCTGATATGCCCGGGGCGGCCGGCCTGCCATACCAGCCGCCGGAACAGCCCAGCGGGGCCGCCTTACCATCCGCCGATCAGTCCGCACCCCCGGCGCCAGCCCCAACAGACACAAAACCGCATGGTCACGCTGCAAGCGTCAGCGGCCCCAAAGGCTACACCAAAGCCGATCCGGCCGGGGGCGGCCAGTCGATCGTCGTGCCAAACGGCAACGGCACAAGCACGGTGATTCACGCCGACGGACGGATCGAGACGATCCCAACCCCAAAGTAACTGGCGGCATCGCGTTTTTCGGGGTTGCACCGGGATCGGACGGCGGCTAGGAAGACGCCCGCTTGGTCACCCCCGGGCGCTGCTGTAGCTCAGTGGTAGAGCACTCCCTTGGTAAGGGAGAGGTCGAGAGTTCAATCCCCTCCAGCAGCACCACTTTACCGGCTTCACCTGTCGCGCGGCTACTCCGACAGCCCCGGCGCGTCTCCGGCAATGGTTGTACGATACATCAGCCGCCGATACCGCGTATGATCGAACAGGCTCGCCGTATGTAGCACCGCTCGGTTATCCCACATCACCAGATCGCCCTGGCTCCAACGATGGACATAGACTGTGCGCGGCTGGGCGATGTGGGCAATCAATGCGTCGATCAGCGCGGTGCTTTCGCCGATCGGCAGGCCCTCGATATGACTGATCACCGCCGGGCAGACGAAAAGCGACCGAGCGCCGGTGACGGGATGGCGGCGGACCAGGGGATGCCGTACAGGGGGAAAGGAATCGGCCCGGTTATCGACTTCCTGTTTGCGGTCAGGATTGTGCCGAAGCCCCCACTGCCGCAACGATTCCAACGAATGGACGGCGGTCAGGCCATCGATCCGTTGCTTTGTCGCCGAATCCAATGACCGATAGGCCGCCGTGGCATCCGCGAACAGCGTGTCGCCGCCTTCGGGCGGGACGATTTCGCCATAGAATAATGAGGCATCGGACGGCACCGGCCGATAGGAACTGTCCGCGTGCCACTGCTCGATCCCGCGGGAAAACGACGCCTGACCGATATTGCCGACGCAAAACACCTCGGGATGGTCCGGCAGTGTGCTTTCGAACCGGCTATGGATTTCCAACGGCCCGAAACGCCGGCTGAACGCCACGAGATCGGCCGGCCCGACATTCGCTTGCGGCACCACCAGCACGCGGTAGCGATGCAACGCAGACACGAACTGGACCAGCAGTTCCGGGGTGACGTCGCCGTGGATCGGCATCCCGGCAACCTCGGCGCCAAAAGTCGGGCCGATCGGCCGGATGGCCGGAGTCGCGTCGTGTGCGGCGATATGGTTCATGATCGTGGCGCCCTTCAATGCACGAAATGACCCGTCCGCCGGACCTTAGAACTGCACGCCGCGAGTCAGTGCCCCATCGACGACAAGGTTGGTGCCGGTGATGAAGCTGGCAGCCGGGCTGGCCAGAAACACCACGCCGCGGGCCATTTCCTCGGGCTTGCCCATGCGTCCGGTCGGGTTCAGCGCCAGGGCTTCCTTGAACAGCGCCGGGTTCCCGTGTTCGATCTTTTCCCACACCCCGCCGGGGAAGTAGGTGTTGCCGGGGGATAGTGCATTCACCCGGATGTTCTTCGGCGCCAACTGGAACGACAGCCCTTTGGCGTAATGAATCAGGGCGGCTTTGAACACGCCGTACGGACCGGCGGCGAAATCGACCTCACGCCCGGATACCGACGCGATCACAACGATCGAGCCCGCCTTGGACTGTTCAAGGAACGGCATCGCCGCGTTGACCGAACGGACCGTGCCCATCATGTCGGTGTTGAATTCGGCCTGCCACGAGGCTTCGTCCTGGCCGATCGCCAGTGCCGACACATTCGATACGACGATGTCGATACCGCCAAATTCGGCGCCGACGTCCGCAACCCATTGCGTCAGCGCGGGTCCGTCGCCGACATCGACCGCACGTCCCGTGGCTTTTGTGCCGTATTGAGCCAAGGCTGCAACGGTCTGCCCGACCTCCTCCGCATTGCGGGCACAGATCGCCACGTCGCAGCCCTCGGCGGCGAACAGTTCGGCGACGGCGCGGCCGATACCCTTCGTGCCGCCGGTAATCAGGGCTTTCATGCCCCTCAGACCAAGATCCATAACGACTTCTCCTACTGTGCCAGCCAGGATTTCAGAATGCCGGCACCAACGGTGTATTTGGGATCGACAAAGTTACCCAGGCGGACGCGCCCGCACTGGCTGAGCATCATGTATGCGTCCCAGCGGTCGAAGCCGTATTCAGCCTCCATCCACAGCACCAGTTCGCGGTACGCGATGCGGGTGGCGTCCTCCAGCGGGCGGGCGCTGCCGATCGCCATGATGAAATCTTCCCGCTCCAGCCGCGGCCAGTCGATCGTCCAGCCTTTGATGACATCGACGCGGATCGTCGTGGTGGACGGAAATTCGACGGCGGTGCCGCACACTTCCCCATCGCCCTGGCACGCATGCGCGTCGCCGATGAACAGCCGGGCACCGGGGGAGCGAACCGGCAGATAGGTGATGCTGCCGGGACCCATATCGGGCAGGTCCATGTTACCACCATGCGAATCCGGCGTCAGCGAGTTGATGGAGTCGATTTCCGGGCTGGTGCTCAACGTGCCGATATGCGGGCTGTACGGCAGCGTGACCCGGGTGCTCCACCGCACATGCTTTTCATCGACATGGACCTTGCGGGTCAGTTCGGGCAGCGGTTCGTTCAGTGTCCCAATCCCGGTCAAGGCGCCGAAATGCGGGATCATGCAGCAAGTGCCACGAGGATTTTCACCGCGCGGCAGCATGGTTTCGATATGCACCGCGATGGTGTCGCCGGGTTCCGCGCCATCGATCATGATCGGGCCGTTCTGCGGATTGACGAACGGCATCCGCAGCCTGGCGGACGGTTTATCCTGTTCGGTGCGGATCGCGCCCTCGAACGCGTCCCGTGTTTCCACACGGATACGGTCGCCGGGCCGAACGGTCAGCACCGGATCCGAATACGGACCGATCGTGTAATGGTATTTGCCTTGCGCGGCTTCCGTCAGGTCGTGCAGATGCGGCTTGTTTGCCCAGCCGATCCCACGCTTGGCGACGATTGATTCATCGAGCCAGTTTGTTCCCATCCGTTTTGCTCTCCTGTTCGAATAGCAGCGGATCGTTTCCCTCGTCGTACTTTGGCGCGTGGTTGACATCTCCGCAAGCCGCCGCGCGAACTTGAAATCACGGCCTTGCATGCGGTCGCCAGTGCCAACCGGGCTGATCGCATTCGATGCGGCTTCTTGCGGCGGGCGCGTTCCTGGCCACGAATCAGCCCTCTCATTGCCCGGTCACCGATTCGAAACCTCCGCGCGGGGTCGATGACGGAACGCAGCAGTGTCGATTGATCGACCGCGCCGACCTTAGGAGGCCCCATGCAGCCACTGTTCGACCCCGCCGATTTCCGCCTTCCGCCCGGTATCGCCCATGTCTGCGCGGGCGGCGAAGCCGCGGCCTTGCATGCCCATGACGAGGCCCTGCTGCGCTATGTCGCCGACAAAAGCCGGGGGATGGCGGGCCGTGACGCGCAGGATGCCGAAATCGAAGCGGCACGCACCGGCATTGGCCAGCTGTGGGGCGTGAATCACGGCGATATCGGCTTCGTCGGCAACGTCGCCGAAGGCATGTCCATGCTCGTGGAGAGCCTGGATTGGCACGAGGGGGATTCCGTCGCGATCGACGCCAATGAGTACCCCTCGGTCGTTGCTCCGATCGCCCTGCGGTGCGGTTCGGCCATCGCGTTGCGTCAGGCGCGCGGGACGGAGCCAACCCGTTTGGCGGCCTGCGTGGATGGCCGCACGCGGATGATTGCCACCAGCTATGTGTCCTATCTGACCGGGGAACGTGTCGATCTGCATGCGCTCCGGCGGCTGGCGGACAGCGCGGGGGCGCTGCTGGTTGTCGATTTCACCCGGGGTAACCCGGCGCATTGCCCGATCTATGTGCTCAACAGCGCGCTGTCGTATCTGTCGCGGTTCGATATGCGGGACGTGCAGAGCTATGTTCAGACCCTGACGGTTGCTTTGCTGGACGAACTCGACACGGCCGGGATTCCGGCCATGACGCCGCCCGATCCCGCGCGGCACGGGGCCAGCGTCTGTATCGCCTCACCCCGCGCGCAGGCGGTCGTGGCTGCGTTGCGTGATCGGGGGGTCTATGCCTGGGGCGGGCAGGGCAGGGTGCGGATCAGCTTCCACGGCTACAATGGCATGGACGACATGGCGAGAACCGCGACAGCGCTCCGTGCCTGCCTGTAAGGAGAGTCGGATCGACCGGTGGCGATCCTGAGTGCGACAGGGCTTCGATGGCGCGGTCGATGATGCCCATCGTTGCCGGACCGCGCTTTTCTGCGCGTCATACCCGGTTGCCCGGCGCTGACCGGTTCAGGCCGAACCGGTCAGCACCGCTTCGTAAACGTCCAGCGTCGCGTCCTGCATCGCTCGCACCGTCGGCACCGATGCCCGGGCGCGCTGACCAAGGGCCTCGTGCTCCTCAGGGCTAAGGTCCAGCGCCACGGCGATCGCATCGGCCAGGGCTATGGGATCGTTCGGACGCACCCGCCAGCCGGTTTCGCCGTGCCGCACCGTTTCCACCGGGCCGCCGAGATCGGACGCGATGACCGGCCGGCCCATGGCCTGTGCCTCGATCACCACGCGGCCGAAGGCCTCGGGTTTGGTGGAGGCATGGACCACGACATCGGACAGGCACATGGCGGCGGGCATGTCGTCGCACTGACCGACCAGGCGCACCTGTTCGGCGATACCCAGCCGGGTGGCCTGATCTTCCAGCGCGCGGGCGTAGCCGTGGCGGCCCTGGTGGGACCCGACGAAGACACACATCAAGTCCGGCCGGGCGAGCCGGGCGACAGCCTCCAGCAGCACCGAATGGCCTTTCCAGGAGGTCAGGCGCCCCGGCAGTACCACAGTGCGAACACCGTCGGGCAGACGCCATTCCGCCGCCAGTTTGGCGATCCTGCTGCCGGCGACGGTGGCTGGGTCGAATACGGCCGGATCGACACCGCGCGGGATGACCCTGATGCGCGCGCGATCGACCTTGTGGCGTTCGGCCACCAGGTCGGCGATGAAGTGGCTGGCGGCGATGACGATCCGGCCGCGTGCCATGACACTGTTATACAGCCGCTTGAACGGCAGGCCCTCGCTGTAGGTGCCATGATAGGTGGTGACGAAGGGCACGCCCGTCCGCCGGCAGGCCAGCCAGGCGGACCAGGCCGGCGCTCGGGACCTTGCATGCACCAGGGAGACTTTCCGCTGGCGGATCACAGCCTCCAGCGCGGCGGCGTTGCGCCAGATGCCCAGCGGCGATTTGGTTGTCAGCGGCAGCGCGATGTGCTCGCCGCCGGCGCGTTCGATCTGGCGCACCAATGGGCCGCCGGCGCTGGCGACGAGCGCCGTAGCCTCGGCCTCGGCGATCGCCTGGGCAATTTCCACGGTTCCACGTTCCACCCCGCCGGTCACCAGGGACGGGAGGACCTGCAGCACGACCGGCGAATCGGGTGAGGGAGGCATCGACTCTTCGTAACACGCTTGCCGCAAGATGGCAGCACAGGCAGCATTGGACCGACGACGTGACGGGATTCTAAGCGAATGAATGAAACCACCGGTCGGCTGGATCGCGGCAATGGCACCGAACTCGCCTGGGTTCGGCTGGACGGGCGTGGGCCGACCGTCGTCTTCCTGCCGGGGTTTCGCAGCGATATGACCGGGGAAAAGGCGACGGCTTTGGCCGGGTTTTGCGCCGAACGCGGCTTTGCCATGCTGCGGTTCGACTATTCCGGCCACGGCGCCAGCTCCGGCGACTTCCTGGATGGCACGATCGGCGCGTGGGCCGCGGATGCGCTCGCGGCGATCGATGTGCTGACCGCGGGGAAGGTGATCCTGGTTGGATCGTCCATGGGCGGCTGGATCGCGCTGCTGACAGCGTTAGCTCGGCCGGAGCGGGTCGCCGCACTGGTTGGGATCGCCGCCGCGCCGGACTTCACCCAGCGCCTGATGTGGGAGTCGATGGCACCGGCCGAACGGGCGGCGCTTGAACGCGACGGCGTGCTGTATGTGCCCAGCCAGTACGGCGATCCGACCCCGATCACTTTGAAGCTGATCCGCGACGGCGCCAGCCATCTGGTGCTTACCGGGCGGATGCCAATCCACTGTCCGGTGCGTTTGCTGCACGGACAGGCCGATCCGGATGTGCCGTGGGAACTGGCGTTGCGGATCGCCGAACAGGCGGAAACGCCGGATGTTCAGGTGATCCTGGTGAAAGACGGCGACCACCGGCTGTCCCGGCCATCCGATCTGGCGTTGTTACGGCAGACGGTTGCCGCGCTCTTGGGCCAGGATGGCGCGTAGGCCCTCGCGGTAGGTCGGATACAGCCACTCGATCCCCAGCGCGGCCTTGGTCTTCGCGCTGGCGATCTGCCGGTTTTCGGCCCAGAAGCTGCGGGCCATCGGGCTCATGGTTGGAAGGGCGTCGGCGAAGGCTACCATTGGCGGCGGCGCGACCCCCAGCAGGGCAGCGGCTTCGGTGACCACGGCGGCGCTTTCCGAGGGTTCGTCGTCGGTGAGGTTCAGCACGCGCTGCCCCGGCGGGCGATCCTGCATCATGGCCGCCACTACCGTTCGGGCGATATCGTCACGGTGAATCCGGCCGAACCGGTGCCCGGGCTTGTCCATCCGCCGAGCGGTTCCGGCGCGAAGGTCGTCGAAGGTGGAGCGGCCGGGGCCGTAGATGCCGCCGAGGCGGAAGATGTCCACGGCGGTCCTGCCGGCATAGCCTGCCCATGCGGCTTCAGCGTCCAGCCGCCGCTGTCCACGGGGCTGCGACGGGGTGGGCGGCGTATCTTCGTCCACCCAGCCGCCCGCTCGGTCGCCATAGACCACGGTACTGGACAAATAGCCGATCCATCGCAGCTGTGGCGCGGCGCGGATTGCGGCGGCGTATGGGGCCAGGATCGGATCGCCCGCTTCGTCGGGGGCAGCCGTGGTCAGGATGTGGGTGGCGGATTGGATTGCCGGTTCCGCCGAATCGAAGCGGATGGTCCCGTCCAATCCGCGGCGACTGGTGGCTGTCACCTGAAACCCCGCCTGCGAGGCCGCGGCGGCAATAGCGGAGCCGGTATAGCCCAGCCCGAAAATCAGCAGATGGTTCATGCCAGCCCCCTGCGCCGCAGGATCGCCTGGCCCGCGGCGCCAAGGCCGAAGTTCAGCAGAATTCCGGCCACCGCCAGCAAGACCAAGGCGGCGAACATCCTTGGCATTTCCAGCCGGAAACTGGCCTCCAGGATGCGGTAGGCCAGTCCGGAGGCGAAACCGCCCGTGCCCGCGACCAGTTCCGCCACCACCGCGCCCACCAGCGCCAGACCGCCGGAGATGCGCAGGCCGGACAGGAAGTAGGGCAGGGCGGCGGGCAGGCGCAGCAGCGCCATGGTCCGCCAGCGGCTGGCGCCGTATAGCTGGAACAGGTCATTCAGTTCCGGCGGCGGCGAGGCCAGCCCGGTGGCGGTGTTGGCGAACAGCGGGAAGAACGCGATGATGGTGGCGCAGACCACCAGGGCGGCGAACGGCTCCCCCACCCAGATGATGATCAGCGGGGCGATGGCTGGCAGCGGGGTCACCTGTAACGCCACCGCCCAGGGTTGGATCGCCGCCTGCGCCAGGCGGCTGGCCGACATCGCCACAGCCATAGCCGCCCCTAGCATCGCCGCGACGATCAACGCGGCGAAGGTGACGAACAGGGTCGAGGCCAGCGACTGCAACAAACCCACCGGGTCGGCGACGAACGCGCTGGCCACGGCGATGGGGCCGGGCAGGATATAGACTGGCACGTCGCCGATCCGCACCGCGGCTTCCCACAGCGCCAGTGCCAGCAGGCCGAACAGGGCGGGTGCCCACTTCATTGCAATGCGCTCTCCATGCCGCGCGTTGTTTCGGCCACCAGCGCGGCATAGGCCGGGTCCAGGCGCGTTTGCGGGTTTGGGGTCAAGGTTGACGTGATTTCCCGATCGATGCGCCCCGGCCGGGGCGTCATCAACACGATCCGGCGGGCCAGAAAGGCGGCTTCGTAGATCGAATGGGTGACGAAGACCACTGTGCAGCCGGCGCCCCGCCAGACATCCAGCAGGTCAGCTTGCAGCTTGTGGCGGGTGAACTCGTCCAGGGCAGCGAACGGTTCATCCATCAGCAGCAAACGCGGCTGGGTCACCAGCGCGCGGGCGATGGATACCCGCATGCGCATCCCACCCGAAAGCTGACGCGGTCGAGACCTCTCGAAGCCGGCAAGTCCGACGCGACGCAGCACGGCGTGGACTTGCGGCATCGCATCGTCGCGGCCCTGGCCGCGCAGGCGCAGCGGCAGGAACACATTGTCCTCGGCCGTTGCCCAGGGCAGCAGGGTGGCGTCCTGAAACACGTAGCCGATGTCGCCCGGTGCGGGCGGTCTGCCGTCCCAGGTCAATGCGCCGTCATCCGGCTGGTCCAATCCGGCAATCAGCCGCAGCAAGGTGGATTTACCGCACCCGGATGGACCCAGCAGGGCGACGAAATCGCCCTCGGTCAAGCGCAGGGAGGCATCGCGCAGAGCCTCGACACCGCCGGGAAAGCGGCGGCCGACATGGCTGATGGTCAGCATTGGACGACGCGGAAGCCCGTCCTCAATGCTTCAAATCCATCCCGACCTTCTGGTTCACGAACTGCAAGGTATAGGCCTTGGTTACGTCCAGGTTGTTGGGATAGACGCCGGCATCGGCGACGGCCTTGTAGAACTCCGCCCAGCGGTTGGCGTCCATCGCACCGATGCCCTTGGTCAGCGCATCGCCCGAATCCAAAATTCCATAGGTCTTCAGCGAACTGATCCCGTAGGCGATCAGGGCGTCGGTCATCTCGGGGTTAGCCTGCTTGATCAGCGCATTCGCCGGCGTCGAGTCACCGTAAAGATACGAATACCAGCCCTCGATCGAGGCATCGATGAACCGCTTCACCAGATCGGGATGCTGCTGGATGTTCTTGTCGGATGTCGCAATCATGCTGGCATAGCCTTTGAAGCCGGCATCAGCCACCAGCAGGATCACCGGCTTGAAGTGCGCCTCCTGCTCCACCGAAAACGGTTCCGATCCCAGGTAACCCTGCTGGACGGCATTCTTATCTGCCAGGAACGGTGCCAGATTGAAGGTATAGGGCCGGATCTGAGCGTCGGTGTAACCGAAGCGGGCTTTCAGGAAGGTCCACCAGCCAACGCGGGTGTCGCCACTGATCATGATCGGCTTGCCCTTCAGCGCCGGGAAACTGTCGTTGCCGACCCCGGGGTGGGCGATCAGCACCGACGGATCCTTCTGAAACATACCCGCCACCGCGCGAAAGGGGATGTTCTCCTTCACGAAGTTCAACGCGGTGAACGAGTTGGAGGAAATGTTGAAATCCAGACGCCCGGCCAGCAGCAACTGCGTATGGTTGACCTGCGGGCCGCCCTGCTGGATCGTCACGTCCAGGCCGTGTTTCGCATAAATCCCCGTGGCAACGGCTTGGTAGTAGCCGCCGTATTCGGCCTCGGCCTTCCAGTCCAATCCGAAGGTGACCTTGTCATTCGCCCGTGCGGTGCCAGAAATTAGTAACAGACACAGAATCGCGGCTAACCGGCGCATCGAGAGGGTTCCTCACCTTGGTGGAACCTCAACAATGGCACCGATCCGTAAGGAGGCAAGATGGGATCGGCATTGAGTTACGGCCTTGCCGGACGGCGCGCAATCGTTACCGGGCACCGCGGCGGCATCGGCGGCGCCATCCATGATACGCTGACCCGCGACGGGGTGGAGGTGATCGGACTGGACCTGCCCGATTTCGACCTGTCGGACACGGCGACGCTGGAACACCGGCTGGCGGCTTTGATCGCGGCGAACGGGCCGGTCGATATCCTGGTGAACAACGCCGGGGTTACGGTTCTGGGCAGTGTCACCGAAACCTCGCTGGCGGAGACAGAACGTGTGTTCCGGGTCAATTTCCTCGCCGCCTATGCGCTGATGCGGGCGGTGTTGCCCGGCATGGCGGAACGCAGGCGGGGCGCGATCGTCAACATCGCGTCCGATCAGGCGCTGATCGGCAAGCAGGTCAGCGCGGCCTATGGCGCGTCGAAGGCCGCTATCGCGCAGTTGTCGCGTTCGGCGGCATTGGACTGGGCCAGGTTCGGGATTCGGGTGAATTGCATCGCCCCGGGCTCGACCAAGACGGCGATGCTGGACACCGTGATCGGCGATCTGGCGGCGAAATACCCGGACCGCTTTCCCGTTTCGTCAGCCGATGCCTATCAGGCCGGCGTGCCGTTGGGCCGTTTCGCCGACCCTTCTGAAATCGCCTCGGCTGTGGCGTTTCTGGCATCGGATGCGGCGTCTTTCGTTACTGGCGTGATCCTGCCGGTGGACGGCGGAGGAACGGCGCAATGAAGCGGGGTGTCGTTACTGGCGGAACCAGGGGAATCGGCCGAGCGGTGGCGGATCGGATGGCGATGGAGGGGTGGGAGGTGGTGGTCGTTGCGCGCCGGTCCGAACCGTCGCCGCATCGCTTCGCCGCATGCGATGTTGCGGATGCGGCGGCGGTGAAGCGGGTGTTCCACGCTCTGGACCGGGTGGATGCGCTGGTGAACTGTGCGGGTATCGCCGGGGCGAACAGACTGGATGGCGACGATGCGCTTTGGCACGCGATCATCGGGTCCAACCTGCATGGCACCTATCATTGCTGCAAGGAGGCCGCGCCGTTGTTGCCGGATGGCAGCGGGCGGATCGTCAATATCGCCTCGGTGCTCGGGCTGCGCGGCGTGCCCGATCAGACCGCCTATTGCGCGGCCAAACACGGTGTTGTCGGCTTTACCCGCGCCCTTGCCCTGGCATTGGCGCCCCGCGGCATCACGGTGAACGCGCTGTGCCCGGGCTGGGTAGATACCGAAATGGCCGACCAACGCTATGCCGAGTTGGGGATCACGGCCCAGCAGGCCGCCGCCGGTGTGCCGACCGGCCGGATCGCCCAACCGGACGAGATCGCCGACGCGGTGATGTGGCTGTTGCGGCCCGAGGCCCGGGGGATCACCGGCCATGCCTTGCCCATTGATGGCGGAGGGCTGGCCTTACCGTAGCGTCCCGTGACAGAGTTTCGCCAACTCATAAGCAGGGGAAACGTCCATGGTTACCTTGGGCAGCGGCGATTACATTTACGAACCGGTCGAGGACTGGGCGAAACTCCCGCCGGGATGGTCGTTCAAGGAAATTGGCGGCGTCGGGGTGGACAGCAAGGACAACGTCTATGTGTTCAACCGCGGCGACCATCCGATGATGGTATTCGACCGCGACGGCAACTTCCTGCGCGCATGGGGGGAGGGGCTGTTTCCGCGCGCCCATGGCGTGTTCGTGGCGCCGGACGACACGCTTTGGCTGACCGACGACGGTGACCACACCGTCCGGCAATGCAGCCCGGACGGCAAAGTCCTGCTGACCCTCGGAACGTCCGGCAAACCGGCACCGTATATGAGCGGCGAACCGTTCCACCGCTGCACACACACCGCGATGGCACCCAACGGTGACATCTATGTCTCCGACGGCTATGGCAACGCGCGAATTCACAAATACGCCCCCGATGGGCGGTTGCTGCTGTCGTGGGGCGGGCCGGGCAGCGATCCCGGGGAGTTCAACATTG
>JAKBCJ010000553.1 GCA_021807975.1 Pseudomonadota bacterium
CACCGCGCGCATCATTGCCCGGGCGCTGAACTGCATCGGCCCTGACGGGACCGGCGGACCGACCGTCGATCCCTGCGGCGTGTGCGCCAACTGCGTCGGCATCCTGGCCGACCGCCACCCGGACGTGACCGAGATGGACGCCGCCAGCCGCAACGGCATCGGCGACATTCGCGAACTGATCGAGTCGGTGCGTTTCCGCCCGATGCAGGCGCGCTACAAGATCTTCGTCCTCGACGAAGTGCATATGCTCAGCACGCCCGCGTTCAACGCGCTGCTGAAGACGCTGGAAGAACCGCCGCCGCATGTGAAGTTCGTGTTCGCGACGACGGAAATCCGTAAGGTTCCGATCACCGTGCTGTCGCGCTGCCAGCGCTTCGACCTGCGCCGGGTTCGGGTCGCGGAACTCGCCCGGCATTATGGCCGCATCGCGGTCAGGGAAGACGTGACCATCGAACCGGCGGCGCTGGAGCAGATCGCTCGGTCGGCCGACGGTTCCGTCCGCGACGGGTTGTCGATGCTGGACCAGGCCATCGCTCAGGCTGAGGGCGCGATTACCTCGGCCCAGGTCGTCGAGATGCTGGGGCTGGCGGATCGCGAGGCGGTGTTCGACCTGATGGAAGCGGTCATGGGCGGTAAGCCCGCCGCGGCCCTGGCGATCACGGACCGAGCGTACGAACGCGGCGCCGATCTGGGTGCGCTGCTGCAGGATCTGCTGGAATTGCTGCATACCGTGACGCGGCTGAAATCCATCCCCGGCCTGCGCGACAGTCAGGAGTTGCCGGAGGCCGAACGCACCCGCGGCGCCGAACTGGCCGACCGGTTGAGCGTTCCGGTCCTGGCGCGTGCCTGGCAGATGCTGCTGAAAGGCGTCGGCGAGGTTGAGATCGCGCCCGACCGCCGAGCGGCGGCGGAGATGGTGCTGATTCGCCTGTGCCATGTGTCCGACATGCCGACGCCCGGGGATCTGATAAAGCGCCTGACCTCTGGCGGTTCGGCGCCGTCCGCGCCGACCGGCGGCGGTGGCGGCGGGTCTCGCGCGGTGGCCAATGGCGCGCCGATGATCTCGGCCGAACCGGTGCATCAGGCTGGCCCCCGGCTGGGCAGCTTCCGGGAGGTCGTGGCCATGGTCGGGGAGCGGAAGGAGGCGATGCTGCACGCGCATCTGCTGCACTCCGTTCATCTGGTTCGCTTTGCGCCACCGGTCATTGAATTGCGCCCGCAGGCGGAGGCGCCGAAGGACCTGTCGTCCAAGCTGGCGGCGGTGCTGGCGGAGATTACCGGCACGCGCTGGACGATCGCCATTTCCCGCGAGGCGGGTGAGGCGACGATTGCCGAACAGGGCAATGCGGCGGACACCGCCCGAAAAACCGCAGCCGCCGACCATCCGCTGGTGGCGGCGATCCTGGCGGCGTTTCCGGGCGCGCGTATCGACACGGTGCATGATAAGATGGCCGACGCATATGGATTGCCGGCCGCGCCACCCGATATGCCGGAATTCGCACCACCCGACGCCGAGTATTTCGACGAAGAGCCGATGGAGATCGACCTATGAAAAACCTTGCCGGCATGATGAAGCAGGCCCAGCAGATGCAGTCCAAGATGCAGGACATGCAGGAGAAGCTGGAATCGATGGAAGTCACCGGCGAATCCGGTGCCGGCATGGTGAAGGTGACGCTCAGCGGCAAGACCGACATGAAGCGGCTGAAAATCGACCCCAAGCTGATCGATCCGGCGGAAACCGAGATGCTGGAAGACCTGATCATGGCCGCGTTCCGCGATGCCAAGTCCAAGGTTGAGGCGTTCGCGGCGGAGGAGATGCAGAAAGTCACCGGGGGCTTGCAGCTTCCGGCCGGAATGAAGCTGCCGTTTTAGCTCGGCGTTTGGCGGCATGGGCGGCCCTGAAATCGACCTTCTGATCGGCCTGCTGTCCAAGCTGCCGGGGATGGGGCCGCGCAGTGCCCGCCGAGCGGCGCTAAAGATGCTGCAACAGCCGGAGTCTCGGATGCTGCCGCTTGCCACCGCGCTGGTGCAGGCCGCCCGAGCGGTCAGGCCTTGCGCGGATTGCGGTAATCTGGACAGCCAGGACCCCTGCACGATCTGCGCCGACGCGCATCGCGACCGGTCCATCATCTGCGTGGTCGAGGGCGTCGGCGATCTCTGGGCGCTGGAGCGCGCTCGGGTGCATCTCGGGCTGTATCACGTCCTGGGTGGTACGCTTTCGGCGATGGCGGGGATCGGGCCGGAGGATTTGAATATCCCCGGGTTGCTCAGCCGCATTGCCGAGGGCGATGTGACCGAGGTGATCCTGGCCTTGGGGGCGACGGTCGATGGCGCGGCGACGGCGCATTGGCTGACCGACCAGCTTCGTTCCACCGGCGTGTCTATTACCCGCGTTGGGCAGGGCGTGCCGATGGGGGGCGCGCTGGATGTACTGGACGACGGCACGCTGGCCGCCGCCCTGCGCACCCGCCGGGCGACCTAGGGTCACTGCGAAATACGCGAATCGTTGGATGGTAGCCGCTGGTGTTTCATCGTCATTGCGGGCGCAGGCCCGCCATCCACGACCTGCGGTTGCGGAACAACCAAAGGCGTGGATGGCCGCGCCAAGCACGGCCATGACACAAGAAGGATTCCAGCCCGTTCTAGTTGCTATTTTAACGCCTATGGGACCTGCACCCGCCATGACAACGTCCACCGGCCTTGCGTCCATTGCGGCGGAGCACCCTAAACCATCCGAGCCGCCACCTTCGCCACGCGCGCTTCCCGTTCGGTGCGCAGGGCGGTCATGCGATCGCGGGCGGCGGCTACAAGCTCTGGCCGCGCGGTATCGGGGTGGCCGGCGTTGAACGGTGGGGCGGGGGCGTATTCGATGCCCAGTTGGATGTGTTCAGCCACGTCCTGACCGGCGAGTTCAGCCACCATGGTCAGGGCAAAGTCGATCCCGGCGGTGACTCCGCCGCCAGTGAATGTGTTGCCATTGCGCACCACCCGACCCGGGGTCGGAATCGCGCCCAGCGGCACCAGCAGGTCGGTCCAGGCCCAATGCGTCGTCGCCTGCCTGCCGCGCAGCAATCCGGCCGCACCCAGCACCAA
>JAKBCJ010000554.1 GCA_021807975.1 Pseudomonadota bacterium
CGCTGCCCGACCTGGAAACCGCCGACGCGCTGATTGCCCATGCGAAGCGAACCAGCGCCGTACTGATCTACGATCTGGACGACGATCTGATCGGCATCCCTTCGACCCATCCCGATGCCGCCGAACTGCGGCCGCTTGCCCGGGTCGTTCGCCGCATGCTGGAAAGGGCCGATCTCGTCTGGCTTTCCACCGATCGCCTGAAGCAAAGCGTGGCCCATATCAGGCCAGATGCGCTGGTGATCGAAAACCGCCTGGACGAGCGTATCTGGACCGGGGCGGAGTCATCGCAAGGCTTCCGCGACGACCCCATCCGCATTCTGTGCATGGGCACCAACACACACAACCGCGACTTCGCGCTGATCGAACCGGCGCTGGTTCGATTGAAAGAAGCCTATGGCGACCGGGTGGCGATCGACGTTCTGGGGATGACCGCCGCCCCTGCCCTCGCACCAGGGCTGAACCGGATCGGGCCACCGATCCAGGCCAGCCGGTCGTATCCGGGGTTCGTCAACTGGCTGACATCGGTGCAGCCGCGCTGGCATATCGGGCTCGCGCCGCTGCTCGACACACCGTTCAACCACAGCAAGTCGCCGATCAAGACGATGGACTACGCCGCATTGGGCCTGGCCATGCTGGCATCCGACGTGCCGGTTTATCGGGGCTCCCTGGCCGACGGGATCGCCGGTCAACTGGTCGCGAATAGCCCAACCGCTTGGTATGTCGCGCTGGATTGGCTGATTCGCGACCAGAAACTGCGCCGCAGCCTGGCCGGCCGGGCGCGGGCGGCGTTTCTGGACCGGGCAACCCTGGCCAGCGATCCATCGCCGCGGCGGGCGTCCTGGGAAAGGCTGTTGGGTTCGCCATCCCGCACGGACTTGCGGGATAGCGCACCCTCCTTAACTATACAGGATGAACAAAATCGCCCTGTTACCCCAAAGAGGCGTCATCGCGATCGAGGGTGACGACCGCGTTGACTTCCTGCAAGGCCTGGTATCGAACGATGTCGAGGCCGTCAGCCTGGATCACGCGATCTGGGCCGCGTTGCTGACGCCGCAAGGCAAATGGCTGGCGGATTTCTTCATCTTCGCCGACGGGGACCGCTTGCTGCTGGATTGCGAAAGCGCGCAAATCCCGATGCTGCTGCAACGCATGGCACGGTACCGGCTGCGAATGAAAGTCGCTTTGCGGGCGGAGCCGGACATGTTCGTCGCCGTCGCCTGGGGCGGACGACCGGACGTGGCGGGCGTTGTGGCGCCCGACCCCAGGCTGCCGGATTTCGCCTGGAGGGTTCTGGACACCACCGCGCCAACCGCGAATGCGACCGCCGAGGACTGGGACGCCTACAGGCTTCAGGCCGGGCTGCCGGACGGGTCGAAGGACATGGAAGCGGATCGCAGCGTCCTGCTGGAAGCCGGCTTCGACGAACTGGCCGGCGTGTCCTGGACCAAGGGCTGTTATATGGGTCAGGAACTGACCGCGCGCACCAAATACCGCGGCTTGATCAAGCGCCGCCTGATGCCGGTTGACATCGCCGGCCCGTTGCCCGCGACGGGCACCCCGGTGCTAAAAAACGGCGTCGAAGTCGGCACAATGCGATCGGGCCGCGGCGATATCGGGTTGGCTTCGTTGCGGCTGGATGCCATCGGAAGCGGCCTGGTGTGCGGAGAGGCCACACTGACGGCCAGGGTTCCGTCCTGGCTGCGACTGCGCGATCCCGCCAGGGCGGACCCTTAGCAGGCTGCTGAAAAGCCCCTTTCTTGGCCTAGCGTACACCAGATATAGCGCATTCTAGCTGACACGATGCTCTATATGTCGTGGGCAAACGGATCGTTTCAGCTTTTTCAGCAGCCTGTTAGGACGTATCGTCAGATGACGCGATCGGCCTGAGTCCCCACTGAAACAGCGCTGATGGGATAACGCTCAACGTCCATCCTGCTGATTCCGGCGCAGGCAGTTCTTCGATTCATATGCGGTCAGCTTTGATGAGGCTGACCGATGCGCCGAGACGACCAATAGAGCCGAATTGAGCACCTGCGGTCCGGCTCAGTGGGCGTAACAGCAGCTGATAACCGCCTGTTGGTCGAGGCGGACCTGTTCCGCTATCGCGCCGGCATCCCGTGGCGGGATTTGCCGGAGCGCTTCGGCGACTTGAAGACCGTGCATCGCCGCTTGAGCTGCTGGGCCAGGAGGGGCGTCTGGAACCGGATCTTTGAGCTTCTTGCCGAAGCGGTGGACAACAAATACGCCATGATCGACAGCAAGATCGTGCGCGCCCATCAGCACCGTGCCGGCGCCCACAAAAGGCTGGCGAAGACCAAGCCATCGGCCGCTCCCGCGGCGGGCTGAGCATCAAAATCCATACTCTGCTCGATGCGCTCGGCAATCCGATCGGCTTCCATCTCACCGGCGGCGAGGCACATGATCTCGTCGGCTCCGACCATCTGCTAGCGGACATGCGGGCCGATACGCTGATCGCCGACAAGGCGTTCGATTCCGACAAACGGGTGATCGAGCCACTGGCAGAGGCTGGTAAAGGCGTGGCCATGCCGTCGAAGTCCAACCGCAATAAGCCCAGCAACCTCGACAAGCACCTCTATGCCGCCCGCCATCTGATTGAAAATTTCTTCGCCAGGCTCAAGCAGTTCAGGGCCATCGCCACCCCTTACGGCAAGACCGCACGCATCTTTCTCACAGCCGCCCACCTCGCCGCGAGCATCGCTTGGCTCAATTGACGACAGGCTGTTAGCGGCCTTTATGTCGAACGAGGCGCACCGAACGCCGACACCCGTTAGGGCCTGTCTTCATTTTACCCGAAACCGTGGCCGGGCGGACCCGGAAAATCGCGAAACATCGCTCCTTTCGAGGATCCGGTCTTCAGGGGATCCAACTCTTTTTTCATCCAGGATTGGCAGCACGCCCGACTACCCTTCCGGCTGGAACAGGATCGCTCCAGCCGGAGGTTGCCGTCAGGGCGTAATCCGCACCGTCAGCGCGAATGTCATCGGATGCTGCTGCATTTCCGTCGGGAACGGTGGAAATTGCGAACCGCGTACACTTTTCAACGCCGCCTCATCGATCTCCGAGCTAC
>JAKBCJ010000555.1 GCA_021807975.1 Pseudomonadota bacterium
TTGTCAGAAATCATGCGCGCGCAGCTTCAGTTTCCGAACAATCATATCGTTACCGAAGGTCAGGAGTGGAACACGATCATCACCAGCCATGGGCTGCTGATGATCTTCTTCTCGGTCATGCCCGCGTTGATCGGCGGATTTGGCAACTGGTTTATCCCGCTGATGATCGGGGCGCCGGATATGGCGTTCCCCCGCCTCAACAACGTCAGCTTCTGGCTGTTGCCGCCCGCTTTCGTGCTGATCTGCATCGGACTTGTCATGGGCGAGTCCGGCTCCGGCTGGACTCTGTATCCGCCGCTGTCGAACGCGACATACGAAGCCGGTATGGGTATGGACTGCACGCTCTTCGCCTTGCACCTCGCCGGCGTATCGTCGCTGCTCGGCTCGATGAACTTTATCGTGACCATCTTCAATATGCGTGCGCCGGGTATGACGCTGCACAAAATGCCGCTGTTCATCTGGTCAGAACTCGTCACCGCGTTCCTGCTGGTCCTGGCTGTGCCCGTTTTGGCCGGCGCGATCACCATGCTGATTTGCGACCGTAATTTCGGCACCTCGTTCTTCGATCCGGCAGGCGGCGGCGATCCGGTGCTGTTCCAGCATCTGTTTTGGTTCTTCGGTCACCCCGAGGTTTACATCATGATCCTGCCGGGCTTCGGCATCGTCAGCCATGTGATCTCGACCTTCAGCAAGAAGGCGATCTTCGGCTACTTGGGTATGGTTTACGCCATGGTCGGCATCGGCGTGGTCGGCTTTGTCGTGTGGGCTCACCACATGTATCTGTCAGGCATCGACGTGGACACGCGCGCTTACTTCATGGGTGCCACCCTAGTGATTGCGGTGCCGACCGGGATTAAGATTTTCTCCTGGATCGCAACTATGTGGGGCGGTTCGATCGAATTCAAAACGCCGATGCTCTTCGCCATCGGGTTCCTGTTCGTGTTCACCATCGGTGGCGTTACCGGCGTGGTCCTGGCCAATGCCGGCATCGATGAGATGCTTCACAACACCTACTACGTGATCGCGCACTTCCACTATGTGCTGTCGCTGGGTGCGGTGTTCTCCATCTTCGCCGGCTTCTATTACTGGATCGGCAAGATGTCCGGCCGCCCGTATCCGGAATTCTGGGGCAAGGTGCATTTTTGGCTGACGTTTATTGGCGTCAACCTCACCTTCTTCCCCCAGCATTTCCTCGGACTGTCGGGTATGCCGCGCCGCTATCCCGACTATCCGGCCGCGTTCGCGGGCTGGAACTACGTCTCGTCGCTCGGGGCCTATGTCAGCGGTCTGGCGTTCCTGGTCTTCCTCTATGTCTGCTTCCGCACTTTCACCTCGAAGGAGCATGTGGCTGACAATTATTGGGGCGAGGGCGCGACGACGCTGGAATGGACTCAGACGTCCCCTCCGGCATTCCACACCTATTCGGAAATGCCGCGGATTTCCTGACCAGTGAGCGATACTACTCCATCGGCACTACAAGCGGAGGAGGGGGCTTTGGCCCCCTCTTCCCGCGATATCGTCCTGGAAGCCGATTATCGCGACTGGATTGCGCTGCTGAAGCCCAGGGTCATGTCTCTGGTGGTGTTTTCCGGCGCAATCGGCTTGCTGGTCGCACCGGGTCACCTGAACCCGGTACTGGCATTCACCGCGATCCTGTGCATCACGGTGGCAGCCGGTGCCTGCGGTGCGATCAACATGTGGTACGACCGGGATATCGACGCGGTCATGCGTAGGACCCGGAACCGGCCCATTCCTGCCGGTCGGATACAACCCGGCCCCGCGCTCGGTTTCGGTGTCACGTTGGCGGTTGGCTCCGTGCTTGTCATGGGTTTGGCGCTCAATATTTGCGCAGCTGCGATTCTAGCCCTGTCCATCTGCTTTTATGTATTCGTCTATACGGTGTGGCTGAAGCGACGCACCCCGCAGAACATCGTTATCGGCGGTGCTGCCGGGGCCTTTCCGCCGGTGATCGGTTGGGCCGCGGTAACAGGTTCCGTCGACCTGATGTCGCTGGTGATGTTCGGCATCATCTTCATCTGGACCCCGCCGCACTTCTGGTCGCTAGCCCTTTGGGCCAACGACGATTACCGCCGTGCTGGCGTTCCCATGTTGCCGGTGGTCGCCGGCGCGAAGGAAACCAGGCGCCAGATACTCCTTTATACCATTGTCCTCGTGCCATTGACCCTCGTGCCATACATGATCGGCTTTAGCCGCATCCCCTATGGACTCACGGCCGGGCTTTTGGGCCTTGTGTTCCTGGAGCGCGTCTATCGCGTGCTGACCGACCAGCAGGACATCAAGGGCAACAGCCTGACCAACGACGCGCCGGCCAAGGCTGCCTTCAAGTACTCGGTTCTATACCTGTTCGCGCTGTTCGGCGCGTTGGCTATCGACCATCTGATAGGATAGGTCATGAGTGAAAAAACGCCCCTACCGGCGCCGACGGCCGAGGCTGCCAAGCGGCGTCGTGGACGCAGTTGGGCCATCCTGATCGTGCTGTTCGCCCTCGTCGGGTTGTTTTACGCGATCACGATCGTGAAGATGGCTCACTTCTGACATGGTGGCGAACCGGCGCAATCAAATCTTGGCTGGTGTCGTGGCGGCGGCAATGGCCGGCATGACGGGCATGTCGTTCGCGGCAATCCCCTTGTACCGCATGTTTTGTGCCGTCACCGGTTTTGGAGGCACGCCGGACATTAGCGGAAAAATCGCCCCCGGTGCCAGCGGCCAGACCATTCGGGTGCGCTTCAACGCGGATATCGACGCAGGTCTGCCGTGGACGTTCGCTCCAGACCAGACCGAGGTTTCCTTGAACCTGGGCGATGAACAGGTGGCTTTCTATCACGCGGTGAACAAGTCCAGCCGGCCGGTGACGGGCATGGCCCTCTACAACGTCACTCCCGAGAAAGTTGGGAAATATTTCCACAAAACCGCCTGTTTCTGCTTCAATCAGCAGACACTGTCGCCCAACCAAAGCATGGAATTCCCTGTCAGTTTTTGGGTCGATCCCGCTATCCGCACGGATCCGAATACCGCGGATATCAAGGTCGTCACCCTGTCTTATACGTTCTATCGGTCTCTCGAAG
>JAKBCJ010000556.1 GCA_021807975.1 Pseudomonadota bacterium
ACGAATGGCTGGCCGAACTGCGTCCGGCGGACATTCCCTGCGGCAAGGCGAACACGCTGGCGGAGCTGTTTTCCGACCCGTACCTGCAAGAAACCGGGTATTTCGAGGACTACGATCATCCGGTCGAGGGCAAGGTCGTGATCCCGGCGATTCCCGCGCGATTCTCCAAAACCCCGCCCAACGTCCATCGTCCCTGGCCCACGCTCGGGCAGCATACGCACGAGATACTGGCCGAAATCGGCTGTTCCGAGGCGGAGATCGCCGCGATCACCGGCGGCAAAGCATAGGGCGAACGCCTCCCCCCCACTGCACCGCATTGGAATGATCCCATATGATGCGTGACAGTCATTGGATCGAAGGGATTACCATGCCAGACGGATCGACAATCGGGCGGTTTGGAAGCGGCCGCGAGGTGCGGCGGATCGAGGATGCGGGGCTGCTGGCCGGGGCCGGGCGGTTCACCGACGATGTCTCCCTGCCCGGGCAGACCTATCTGGGCTTCCTCCGCTCCCCCGTTGCGCATGCCAGGATCGTGTCGATCGACGTATCGGCGGCTGCGGCCATGCCGGGCGTCGTTGCGGTGATGACCGGGGCCGATCTGGCCGCCGCGGGGGTGCAGCCGTTGCCGGTGGCGCCGATCTTCACCCGCCCGGACGGGTCGCCGGGTGCTACGCCGCTGCGTCCGGCGCTGGCGCATGAGGTCGTGCGCTTCGTGGGGGAGGCTGTCGTCGCGCTGGTGGCGGAGACCCCCGAACAGGCGAAGGATGCGCTGGAGGCGGTGATCGTCGAGTATGACGAACTGCCGGTGGTGACCGGTTTGCAGGAAGCCACCGCCGACGGGGCCGCGCTGGTCTGGCCGGCGGCGACCGGCAACATCGCGGCACAGATGAAGCATGGCGATGCGGCTGCGTCGGATGCGGCATTTGCCTCGGCGGCGCATGTCGTCAGCCTGGATCTGGTCAACCAGCGGCTGGCGCCGGCGTCGATGGAGCCGCGCTGCGCGCTGGCCGCCTACGAGGCGGAGACGGACCGGGTGACGCTGCGCCTGTCCAGCCAGATGCCGTCGGGCGCGCGCGACACGCTGTGCGGGGCGCTGGGGCTGCCAACGGACAAGGTACGGGTGGTCGTCGGCGATGTCGGCGGCGGGTTCGGCATGAAGACCGGTCTGTATCCCGAGGAAATCGTTGTCGTTTTCGCGGCTCGTAAAATTGGCCGTCCGGTGAAGTGGGTGCCGACCCGGCTGGATGAGTTCCTGTCGGCGACGCATGGCCGCGATGTGGAAAGCCACGCCGAACTGGCGCTGGATGCCAACGGCAAGGTGCTGGCGTACCGGGTTCGGTCCCTGGCCAATGTCGGCGCTTATGGCAGCACCACCGGGATCATCATCCAGTTGCTGATCGGGCCGTGGGTGTCCACCAGCATCTACGACATCCGTACCATCGACTTCGATCTGCGGGCGGTGCTGACCCATACGGCGCCGACGGCGGCGTATCGCGGTGCCGGCCGGCCGGAGGCGATCTATCTCATCGAACGCCTGTTCGACGAGGCGGCGCGGAAGATCGGCCTGGACCCGGCCGAAATCCGCCGCCGCAACCTGATCGCGCCGGAGCAGATGCCGTACACCAACGCCATGGGGCAGGTTTATGACTCGGGGCAGTTCGGGTCGATCCTGTCGCAGGCGCTGGAACTGGCGAACTGGGACGGATTCGCGGCGCGTGAGGCCGACTCGAAGGCGCGCGGGAAGCTGCGCGGGCGCGGGCTGGCGTCTTTCCTGGAATGGACCGGCGGCAATGTGTTCGAGGAGCGGGTGACCGTCGCGGTATCCGGCGACGGAGAGATCGAGGTCTATGCCTCCACCATGGGGATGGGGCAGGGGATCGCGACATCCTATGCCCAGCTTGTGGTGGATGTGTTCGGGGTGGAGATCGAGCGCATCCGCATCGTGATGGGCGACACCGATCGCGGCCAGGGGTTTGGCAGCGCCGGGTCGCGGTCTTTGTTCACCGCCGGGTCGGCGATCAACCATGCGTCGGAAGTGGCGGTGGCCAACGGGCGGGAACTGGCGGCCGAGGCTTTGGAGGCCGCGGCGGCCGATATCGAGTATGCCGAGGGGATGTTCCGCGTGGCCGGCACGGATCGCGGGATCGGGCTGTTCGAACTGGCGGCCCGGCAGCCGGATCGGCGCATCTATGTCGATGCCACCAGCTCGGTGAATGGACCGAGCTGGCCGAACGGGGCGCATATTACCGAGGTTGAGGTGGATGCGGAGACGGGGGATGTGGAGATCGTGTCCTATGCCTCGGTGAATGATGTGGGGCGGGTGGTGAACCCGATGATCGTGCGCGGGCAGTTGGACGGCGGGGCGGTGCAGGGCATCGGCCAGGCGTTGGGCGAGCACATGATGTACGAGGCCGGGTCCGGGCAGGTGGTGACCGCCAGCATGATGGATTACTACATGCCGCGGGCGAACGTGATCGGCGAGTTCGTGCATGTGCTGGATCAGTCCATTCCGTGCCGGACCAACCCGCTGGGCGTGAAGGGCGTGGGTGAGTTGGGCACGATCGGGGCGACCCCGGCGGTGGTGAACGCGGTGGCGGATGCGCTGGCGCGGGCCGGGCGGGCGGAGCAGGCGGCCCGGTTGCAGATGCCGTTGACGCCGGCCGTGGTTTGGGCGGCTTTGCGGTAGAGGGGCGTTCCATCGACGTCATGGCCGGGCGTAGTCCCGGCCATCCGCGCATGAACCGCCGATGCGTGGACGCCCGCGATACGCACCGCCGTGAGGGGCATCCTGAATTGAACCCGCTGTAGGATACGATGCGGGATAAGCGCGTCCGTTGACGCTTGGTTCGTGCGGTCTGTCATGCCGGGCGGAGGCCCGCCATGACGTGAGAGGCCAGCGGTCTTCGCCAAGGGACTCGGTTACTTCGCCGCATGCCCTAAGTTTTGACGCGAGTTAGTGTAAGCCGTGTCTCAATAGTCTGTGCGCGATAATTATTTCTTATTTTGATACGATTTCCGATTCTGAGGCAGTTCTGTTGGTCCTTCGGTTGGGTCGGTCTCGGCTTGCTGGCTGCGGTTGTGGTTTC
>JAKBCJ010000557.1 GCA_021807975.1 Pseudomonadota bacterium
GCGGGCTGCCGCCGGCAAGCCGATCGATCTGCTGACCACGATGCAGAATCTGGCGCTGGATATCGCCGGGCGGTCGATGTTCTCCTTGTCCATGGACCGTTTCGGCGCCCGGATGCGGTCAATGCTGTACGAGTATGGCGACAAGTATTCGAAGCCGTATCTGCTGGACATGCTGCTGCCGCCGTCGATTCCCGCACCGCGCGACCTGGGCCGTGCCTGGTTCAAACGGCGCTGGATGAAGCTGATGGAAACCATTCTGGCCAGCCGCCTGGCCGAACCGCCGCCGGAAACGCCCCGCGACCTGTTCGATTTGCTGCGCGCGGCGCGCGATCCGGAAACCGGCGCCGGGTTCTCCCCGGTTCGGCTTCGTGATCAGGTGGCCACGCTGATCCTGGCGGGGCACGAAACCACCGCGGCAACGCTGTTCTGGGCGCTGATCATGCTGGCCGAGGCCAGCGAGGAACAGGAATGGCTGGCCGAGGAAGCCGCTTCGGTTCCGATCGACCCTGACACCGGTCACGCCGCCATGGCCAGCCTGATCCGCACCCGCGCGGTGGTGAACGAAACGCTGCGGCTGTTTCCGGCGGCGTTCACCCTGGTCCGCGAAACCATCGCGCAAGACCGGGCTGGCGCGGTTGATCTGCCGCCGCGTTCGATCGTGATGATCGCGCCTTGGGTGCTGCATCGCCATCATGCACACTGGCAGGATCCCGAGGTGTTCAAGCCCGCCCGCTTCATGCCCGACCAGCCGGCCCCGGCGCGCTTCGCCTTCATGCCGTTCGGCGCCGGTCCCCGGATCTGCGTGGGCGCACAGTTCGCCACCGCCGAGGCGATCCTGGTTCTGGCCGCCATCGTCGGGCGGTTTCGCGTCACCCGCACCGACTCGAAGCCGGTGATCCCGATCGGTATCGTCACGACCCAGCCGGATCACGCGGCCAATGTCGTGCTGACCCCGCGGCAGGGCGGCTGACGGTTACGCGGCGGATTCACGCGCGCGAACCAGCGCGGGCAGCAGATCCTCCACCACCAGCCCGCGTCCGGCGAGCTCTGCCGCCCGGCCATGCAGGAAGGCGCCCGCCGCCGCCGCGTCGCGGGGTGCCATGCCTTGGGCGAGCAGGCCGGCGATGATGCCCGCCAGGACATCGCCCGCTCCGGCGGTTGCCAGCCAGGGCGGGGCGGACAGGTTGATCGCCGCCCAACCATCCGGTGCGGCGACGATGGTGTCGGCCCCCTTCAGCAGCACCACGGCGCCGGTCCGGGCGGCGGCGTCGCGGGCAGCGGACAGGCGATCCGTCGCCGGGGCGCCGAACACCCGGGCGAATTCCCCGGCGTGCGGTGTCAGCACGGCGGCGCCGCGTAAGGCGTCCGGCTGGCCGGCAAAGGCGGAAAACACGTCGGCGTCACCGACGACGGTTCGGTTGGCCGCGATCAGGCCGGGAAAGATCGCCCGGGCATCGTCGGGACCCAGGCCAGGGCCGCAAACCCAGACCTTGCGGCGGTCGTCCTTCAGCAGCGCCGCGATGTCGGACTGGCTGACCAGCAAGCCGGGTTCGCCCGAACGGTAGGTCTGCGCCGCACCCCGGGCGGCGATGGTGACCATACCGGCACCGGCCCTGCGCGCGGCTTCGGCGGCCAGGCGGGCGGCGCCGGTCATTTCGGCGCCACCGACGACGGTAACATGGCCGCGGGTATATTTATGCGACCCGGTGGTCAGGTCCGGCAGCCGCCACAGGGTCGGCAGGTTGGCGAACGTCCGCGGCCGTACCGCGGTCAGAACCGTGTCGGGGATGCCGATATCGGCCAGTTCGATGCGCCCGCACAGATCGCGCCCCGGCAGCAGCAGGTGCCCGGGTTTCAGCCGGAAGAAGGTCACGGTCAGTTCGGCGGCGGGGGCATACCCGGACGTCAGCCCGGTCGCGCCGTCCAGGCCGGAGGGAACGTCCACCGCGACCACCCGTTTGGCTGCTTTCAGGGTCTCCGCCGCCAAACCGCCGACGGGGCGGGTCAGGCCGGCGCCAAACACCGCATCGACCACGATATCGGATCGCGCGGCCTCGTCCGGCGTGAACGGGACATGCGGGCCTAACCACTGGCTGGCAGCCCGGGCCGCATCCGATTCCGCCCGAGGCGGTGCCAGGGCGGCGAGGCGCACGGGCCAGCCATCCCGAACCAGCAACCGCGCCGCGACATAGCCATCGCCGCCGTTATTGCCCGGCCCCGCCAGCACCAGCACCCGGCACCGCCCCACATACCGCCCCATCGCCCGAACCACCGCTCGCCCGGCCGCCTCCATCAACTCCGGACCGGGGTGGTTCAACCGCATCGCGGCCTGGTCGGCCTGGCCCATCTCGGCGGGGGTCAGCAAACCGGAGCGCCCGCGCAGGCGGCCGATCAGGCCGGGGTCGAAGGCTGGCGGGCGTTTCGGTGCGGCGGGCATTGTGCGATCCTTCCGGCGGCACGATTGTCGGGGTGCCACCGATACCATGGTAGGATGGATGCTGTGCGCGAGGCTGACAAACTGACGTCATACCTGCTGGAAATACTGTTCCCGGTGGGGCCGGTGTCGCCGAGGCGCATGTTCGGCGGTGTCGGGCTGTTCCACCGGGGCAAAATGTTTGGGCTGATCCTGTGCGAGGAATTGTATTTCAAGGTCGGAGACGGCAACCGGCCGGCGTACGAAGCGGCGGGCGAGCCGCCGTTCAGCTACGAAACCAGGAAGGGCGTTCATACCCTGCACTCCTACAGGCGCTGCCCGCCCGATCTGCTGGACGACAGCGAGACGTTCCAGGCATGGGCGCGCGCGGCGATGGAAGCGGCGGCGGGGAAGCGGGTCTGAGGCAGGATTGTCTAACGGATGTCTCGGCAGTCACGGTGCGATACTCACGACAACTTATGAGACAAATTTCTCCAATTGGTGGCGATGATCCTAGAGGGTGTTATGCACTTTGCATGAAGTCCGCGGCGCGGGCCAGCATGAGGCACACAAATGCTACGATGTGCAATCCGGCAAGCGTGGCCGCATAGACTTCGTAATCCTTGACCAAGCGGCGGAACCTCGTTGCCCATCCGAACGAACGTTCGACGA
>JAKBCJ010000558.1 GCA_021807975.1 Pseudomonadota bacterium
GGACCCGGCGGCGTGTAGTCATGCTTGGCGTGGGCGGCGTAGCGGGCCGATTCCTGTAGTGCATCCTGCTGCGGCACGGTCCCGCAGGCGGCCAGGGCGGTGACGGCGGCGACGGTGCCAAAAGCACGGAGACGGCGGAACGTAACAAATCGATCCGAGGCGGTCATACAAACGTGTCTCCGTGGCGGCGCGACAAACAGAGGGAACAGCAGCCAACACGCGGTGGCCGCTTATCCAAACCATCAGGAACGGTGTCTAAGCCATTAACCGACTTCCATCTTTCTAGCAAGTCATCTCGCCCGTGTGCGCTTCGCAGCAATCCGGCCCGCCGATTTCGGTATCGGGCACCGGACGCGGCCTTGCGCCCGGCGCGACCCGCTTGCGATGGCGCGCCGATCCGTCACGATCGCGGCACCGGTATGGGCAGCAGGCTTGAGTTGTGCCGCAGCGCCGAATCGGGTAAGCGCCCCGCGATATGACCAGCGCAGTGACAACGATCGCCCCCCCCGCGGAACTGAACCTGCTGGCGGACATGACCATGGCCACGCGAAATCGCTGGGCGATGGCCGACCTTGCGGAGGGCATACGCCTGTGGCGGCTGGCCTGGGCATTGGGCTGGCTCGATATCCGGCTGCGGTATCGCGGCTCGATGCTGGGGCCGTTCTGGCTGACGATCTCTACCGGCGTGATGGTCGCGGCGCTGGGCGTCCTGTACTCGACGCTCTTCAAGATCGAACTTCGGGACTACCTGCCGTTCCTGGCGCTGTCGCAGGTGCTGTGGGGCTTCCTCGCCGCGCTGGTGTCAGAGGCATGCGGCGTGTTCACCGATGCCGAGGGGGTGATCCGGTCGGTACGCATGCCGTTTTTCGTGTTTTCCATGCGCGGGCTGATCCGCAATGCCATCGTGTTGGGTCACAACATCGTGGTGATTGTCGTGGTGTTCGCCATCTTCCAGATGTGGCCACACCCCGGCTCGCTGATGGCGCTGCCGGGTTTGCTGCTGTGGGTGATCGACGCGCTGGCACTGACCTTGCTGCTGGGCGGCTTCTGCGCCCGTTTCCGGGATATCCAGCCGATCGTGAACAGCGTGATGCAGATCGCGTTCTTCATGACGCCGGTGATCTGGAAACCCAACCAGCTCAGCCCGTCCGGTATCGCCCATCTGGCGTACAACCCGTTTTACGATTTGCTGGAGATCGTGCGCGGGCCGATCCTGGGTTCCGACATCGCGGCAACCACCTGGCTGGGGGCCGGTGCCTATAGTGTTATTCTGTGCGCGATCTCATGGGCGTTTTTCGTCCGGGCGCGCGGCCGCATCGCGTTTTGGGTTTGAATCATGCCGTCTAAAGCGCTGATCGAGGTCAAGAACCTCTCTGTCCTGTTTCCGCTGTATCATGGCAGTTCCCGCAGCTTGAAGAAGATGGTCGTGGCCGCGGCGTCGGGACGGCTGGCGCAGGACCAGCAGCAGCGCGTGGTGGTGCGGGCGCTGACCGACATCAACGTGCGGCTGGATAGCGGCGACCGTCTGGGGCTGGTGGGGTCCAACGGTGCGGGCAAAACCACCTTGCTGCGGGTTTTGGCGGGGATTTACGAACCGGTACTGGGTAGTCTGCGGGTACGTGGCAGCCTGAATGCCCTGCTGGATCCCAATCTGGGCATGAACGTGGAACTGACGGGGCGGGAAAATATCCTGCTGCGCGGTCTGTACAACGGGCTGCCCCGATCCGCACTGCCGCGCCTGGAAGAAGACGTGGCGGAATTCGCCGAACTATCCGACTTCCTGGACCTGCCGGTGCGGATTTACTCGGCCGGCATGGTGGTGCGCCTGGGTTTCGCGCTGGCCACCGCGATCAAGCCGCAGATCCTGCTGATGGACGAATGGTTCCTGGCCGGCGATGCCGTGTTCATGGACAAGGCCCGGGTACGCCTGGAAGAAATGGTGCGCGGCGCCGATATTCTGGTGCTGTCCAGCCATCAGAACGAAATCATCCGCCAGTGGTGTTCCCGCGTCCTGTGGCTCGATCAGGGTAAGGTGATGGCCGACGGTCCGGCGGGCGAGGTGTTGGACCGCTATATGGGAACCATCCCGCACCATCCAGTCGAGGCGCTGGTTTAACGCCCCGGCCAACCCGCGCGCACTAACCCGGCCGGCGTGCCACCAGGTCGATTTCGATCAGTGCGTCGTATGCAAGGCCGGTGACCCCGACGCAGGTCCGCGCCGGCAGGCGACCCTCCTGAAAGTAGCCGCGATAGGTCTCATTCATCGCCGCATAGTCCTCCTTGAACCGGGTCAGATAGACACGTGCCATCACGACGTCTTTGAAATCGAGGTTCAGCCCGGCGAGAACGGTGCGCAGGTTTGCCATCGCCGCCCGGGTTTGGGCGACGATACCGTCCGGCAGCACCCCGGGCGCTTCAGGCGAGTCCGGCATCTGCCCCGTGACGAAGACAAAGCCGCCGGCTTCCGTTGCGTGGCTGAAGGGGGCCACGGGCTTTGGCCCTCCCGCGATCATGTGGAATTGCATGGTTTGTCCCTTGCTCTGTCTGGTTGCGATTATCGCTGACGGATTTACCGGCTGGATTCATACCAGCCCGTGACGGCATCGATTCTCGCAGGCGCTTCCCCGCCGCGCAATTCCCCGTCCCACACAGAGGCGCCGGCTCGCATGAGGGCGCAGCTATGGGCATTGCGGTTCAGGGTGCTCGGACAGAGTACACGAGCAGCGGCCTGCGCGCGCCGTTCGCCCGAACCGAACCCGGCCGGGAAGGTCGGGGACCACATGCGGTAGAACAAATTATGCCAGCGCGTCCGCGCCCCCTGGAACTGGCTGATCGACGATCCCGGTCGCTTCCGTTCACCGGAACGCGCGACTGGGCGTGTGTCAATGGCCTGGCGGTTTGGTTTAGGCGGCACCGCCCAGATAGGCGTCCGCCAGCGCCTCGCTGTCCACCAGTGCGGCCGTCTCCCCGGATGCCGCGATCACGCCGCGGTTCAGTACGTAGCCGCGCCCGGTCATGGCCGCCGCCAGTTGCACGTTCTGCTCCACCAGCAGAATCGCGGTCCCGGTCTCTCGCACCTGGC
>JAKBCJ010000086.1 GCA_021807975.1 Pseudomonadota bacterium
AATCGCCGCCAGCAACTCCGTCCGGTCCTGCACGAAACGGCGGATACGGCCCGCCATCGTATTGAACGCCACCGCGGCCACCGCGACCTCGGTCGGGCCGCCTTCCGGCAGCGGCGCGGCATTCACGTCCCGTCCCAGCGCCTCCGCCGCCTCGGCCAAGGCACGCACGGGCGCGATCAGCCGGCGCACCGCCCATAATGTCAGCAAGGCCGCCGCAACGGTCATCAGCACGAAGGCCGCCAGAAACGTGGGCGAGTGCCAGGGCCGCAGCCGCTTCAACGCCACCGTCACATTCACCCATTCTCCATCCGGCAGCCGCATCCCGATCACCGCCCGGTGCCAGCCGCGTCCCCCGTAAATCACCAGTTCCCGCCATCGAAGCTGGCGCGCACCCAGCGGCACGAGGTTCATATTGACGCGCAGCAGGCGTTGTTCGGGAAACGGCATCGGCGGCAGATCCACCTGCGGCGGCGAATCGCTCAGCACCGATTGCAAATCCGGCCCGCGATGCAAATCGGCCACCATGGCCGCCCGGCGGTCCGGGTCAGTCAGAACGACAGAGCGGTAGATTCCCACGACACGGATCGCGATGTCGCGGGCCTGCCCCAGCCGCTGCACATCCAGCCGGTCCAGCGCGTGAATGGTCAGCCCGGCCATCTGCACGATCGCCAGGCCCACCAGCAGCACCAGTGCGGTCCGGGTCGCCAGGCTGCGCGGCCACAGCCGGCGGATCATACCCTTTCCACCGTCGCGGCAAGGACGTAACCGCCGCCGCGCACGGTCTTGATAAGCTGGGCGTTGCGCCCGTCATCCTCCAGCTTGCGCCGCAGCCGCGACACTGCCACGTCGATTGCCCGGTCGAACGGCCCGGCCTGCCGCCCTCGCAACAAGTCCAGCAGCATGTCGCGGGTCAGCACACGGTTCGCCCGTTCCACCAGTGCCAGCAGCAGATCGTATTCGCCCCCGGTCAGTGCGACCTCCACCCCCTCCGGGTTCAGCAGCCGGCGCCTGGCCGGTTCCAGCGTCCAGTCGTTGAATTTGAAACCGCGCATCGACGGATCCAACCTGGTATCCGACTGATCGCCCGACCGGCGCAGCACCGCGCGGATGCGTGCCAGCAATTCGCGCGGATTGAACGGTTTGGACAGGTAATCGTCCGCACCCAGTTCCAGGCCGATGATCCTGTCCGTCTCCTCCCCCATCGCCGTCAGCATCACGATCGGGATGTCGCCCTCGCCGCGCAGCCAGCGTGCCAGGTCCAGGCCGGATTCACCCGGCAGCATCAGGTCCAGCACCACCAACTGGTAATGTCCGTTCAGCCATGCACGCCGGGCTTCCTTGCCATCGCGCACGGCGGTGACGCGGAATCGTTGCTTCTCCAGGAAGCGGGCGAGCAGATCGCGGATTTCGCGATCGTCGTCGATGACTAGGATATGCGGGTTCTGGTCCATGCAATGTAACATAGTCCAGGATGCAGGCAGTTCGGTATCGCCGTTGCATTTTATTGCAATTCGTCGCCTGACTGAGCGACTCATACGCTCCGGAAAGACGCATGT
The DNA here is from genome assembly GCA_021807975.1 of Pseudomonadota bacterium. Classification (GTDB taxonomy): domain Bacteria; phylum Pseudomonadota; class Alphaproteobacteria; order Acetobacterales; family Acetobacteraceae; genus Rhodopila. The sequence continues at coordinate 1,557 of JAKBCJ010000086.1, forward strand.
ATGCGCCGCTGCAAACATGGAGACTCCCCGATGCGTCAAACCTTGCTCGCCGCCGCGGCGGCTTTCGTCATTGGCGGCATCGCCGCCGGCGCCGCCGTGTCGCATGCCCAACCTACACCGAACCAGCAGATGGAGGGCATGCCGCCACACCCGGGTATGATGGGCTGGAGGCACGAACGCCCGTTCCACCCGGGGGATTTGGCGCTGATCTACCGCCAGGAAGACCGCAACCTGACCCAAGCGGACGTCCAGAAAATCGCCGAGGCGTTTCTGCTGTGGCACGGCAACCATACCTGGAAGGTTACCAACGTGGCGGCCACGGCCGACGGCCCGATCGGCTTCAGCCTGACAACGCCCGAGGGTTCGGTGGTGGCCAAATTCACCATGGATCCGCATACTGGGCGCATCCACCGGGTCGGGTAGTCTTGAGGCTGCGCCGTCCTGTTCCAGGGGGAATTTGATCAGTGGCAGACCCGGGCCAGACTCAGGTTCGGGTCGGTCGCCGGTTCCGCGGCGGCATCGCTGTCAGACAGGCGCAACCCCGCTAACTGACCGGGTAGCCGGACGGCCGGTCCGGGCCGGCGGCCCCCATTTCAAGCAATGCCAGCAAGGTGGCGGCGCGGTCGGCATCGTCGGGGGCTTCCAGCAGCGCCTGCTTCTCGGCCGGCTCGAACGGGCAGGCCATCGCCAGGGTGACGATCAGCGCATCGTCGGGCAGACCGCGGATAGCATCCCAGTTGGCGTCCACCCCGCGGTGACCGAAATAGACCCGCAGGGCCGTCAGTATCTTGTCGCGCCGGATATCGGCGGGCGGGCGATCCGCCGCCAGATCGCCCAGGTATGGACTGAAGTCGCCACGAACCCGCCGATAGCCTTTTCGCATCTCAATCTCGGTGCCGAACGCAAACCGCAACACGCCGGTCAGCGTGATGAGCAGCCGGCCGTCGTCGGTTTCGCTGAACGACGACAGCCGCCCAAGGCACCCTACCCGATACAGCCCCCCTTGCGGATCGGGCTGGATCATCCCGAACATCCGCCCGGTGGCCAGCGAATCCTGGACCATCGCCAGATAGCGCGGTTCGAAGATATTCAGCGGCAGCTTTCCGCGCGGCAAAAGCAGCGCCCCGGTCAGCGGAAAGACCGCGAACTCAAGGGGCAGGTCCTCGGGCCGCGGATGGAATGGCGGCATTCAACTAAACAGCAACGCGGACAGGCGGCGGCGAGCGGCGCTGGTGGCGGGGTCGTCGAAGCCCCACGCCTCGAAGAACTTCAGCAGTTGCAGGCGGGCGGCGCCTTCGTTCCAGGTGCGTGCCCGGCGGACAATTTCCAGCAATGCGTCGGCCGCCTGCTCCCGCTCGCCCATCGCATTCAGCGCGGTTGCCAAGTCGTAGCGGGCCTGGTGGTCGGCCGGATCGGCTTCCAACCTAGCCTGCAAGGATTGAAGCTGGTCGGTGGCGGCACGGCCTTCCCTGGCCAGGGCCAGGGCGCTGCGCGCGCCGGCGATTTCGGCATGTTCGAGGATTTTCTCCGGCACCTGTGCCAGCGCCTCCTCGGCGGCTTCTTCCTGGTCCATGGCCATAAGAGACCGGATCAACCCGCCCCAGGCGTCAGGGTTTTCGGGTTCCTCGCCCAGCAGGGCGCTGAACAACTGGCCGGCTTCCTGCGCATCGCCCTGTTCAAGCGCCGCCTTGGCCTCAGCCAGGAGATCGGCGCTGGGCATCGATCCGCCGGTCGATTTCAGCAGAGCCTCGACAAAGCGTTTCACTTCGGATTCGGGCTGGGCGCCCTGGAAGATGTCGGCGATCTGGCCCTGCCAGAAGGCAGCGACGGTTGGGACGGATTGCATGGGCAAACCGAGCTGGGCGAGTTGACGAACCAGTTGCTGGTTGGCGTCGATGTCGATTTTCACCAGCTTGATACGCCCGCCGGCAGCCTTGGTCACCTTTTCCAGTGTGGGCGTGAGTTGCTTGCAGGGGCCGCACCATGTCGCCCAGAAGTCCACCAGCACGGGGATCGTGCGCGAGGCCTCGATCACGTCCTGCATGAAGGTCTTCTGATCGCCGTCAACAATCATTGCGGCACCGGCGGAGGATGCAGCCGAAGGGGTTTGGCCGATGATGTGGTCCATTGGGCGTGTTCCTGGTCGTCGTCAGTCGTTCAGGTGTAGATGTAGTTTATCCGCGAACAAACAAGCGTCTGCATGCGGCAGGCCGATCTTTCGCGGACCATGCCGGTTTGCGGCCGTGCCGTCCAGGTGGCGCGGCCCCGATCGGCCGCGACCGGCGTCAATCGAACAGCGAGCTGACCGAACTTTCGTCGCTGATACGGCGCATGGCCTCGGCCAGCAGCGGCGCGATGGTCAGTTCGCGGATGTTACCGCAGCGCTTGACGCTGTCGGTCGCCAGGATCGAGTCGGTGATGGTCATCATCTCGATGGGCGAGGATGAAATCCTGGCGACGGCGGCGCCGGAGAGGACGCCGTGGGTGACGTATGCGCTGGCGGAGCGGGCGCCGCGCTTCACCAGGGCGTCGGCGGCGTTGCAATGGGTGCCGCCGGAATCGACCAGATCGTCCACCAGGATACAGTCGCGGCCGACGACATCGCCGATGATATTCATCACCTCGGAATGGCCGGCGCGTTCGCGGCGTTTGTCGATGATGGCCAGATCGCAGTTCAGACGGGTGGCGATGGCCCGGGCGCGGACCACACCGCCAACATCGGGCGACACGATCATCAGGTCGCGGCCGCGATAGCGCTCCTCGATATCGCGGCTGAACAGCGGGGCGGCGATCAGGTTATCCACGGGAATGTCGAAGAAGCCCTGAATCTGGCCGGCGTGCAGGTCCATGGTCAGGACACGGTTGGCCCCCGCCTCGGTAATCAGGTTGGCGACCAGCTTGGCGGAAATCGGCGTGCGCGGGGCCGATTTACGGTCCTGGCGGGCGTAGCCGAAATACGGGATCACGGCGGTGATGCGCCGGGCGCTGGAACGGCGCAGGGCATCGAGGGTAACCAGCAGCTCCATCAGATTGTCGTTGGCCGGGAACGAGGTGGACTGGATGACGAACACATCCTCGCCGCGCACGTTTTCCTGGATCTCGACGAACACTTCCATATCGGCGAAGCGCCGGATGGAAGCCTTGGTAAGCGGCAGGCCAAGGATGGCCGCGACAGCCTCCGCGAGGGGCCGGTTGCTGTTGCAGGCGACGATCTTCATGAGCAGGACCGCTGAAAAAAGGGCCGAACCGGTCGGGGCGCCGGAAACAAGCGGGCTTCTAGCAATGGTTCTGTCACATGTCCATGAAGTGCAGCCATGCCGTTTCGGCTTGGAGAGCGGGGACCGCGCCGAAGCCCGCAAATCGCCCGATGAAATACAACGGCGATCGACGGCTGGCAGTCCTGGTCCGGGAAAAGGCATGGATGGCGGGCCTGCGCACGCCACGACGGTTCCCACTGCCCTTGCGTCCATCGGGGCCGGTTACAGGGCGCCGCGGCTTCAGCCTTCCGCTGGAAAGCGCACGAATTCCGGCGTGCCGCGGCATGCCGGAATGAACCGGGCCGCCTGGAACGCGGTATGGCGAATCGCGGCTTCGGCCGGCAGGTGCAGGCCGTGGAATACGATCGCCACCAGCACGACGACCCCGGCCAGTGGCACCAGGCGCAACCGGGGCGGCGGCCCGGCGAAATGTGGCAGGACGGCGGCGCCGGCCAGTCCAATCAGGGCGCCGATCACCACCTCGGGGACCGAGTGGGCGCCCAGCAGCAGCCGGGACATACCGATAACGACGGCGGCCAGAATCGCGGCCGGCATGATGGTGGATCGCCGGTCCGTGAGCATGGCGGCGAGGCCGCCGACAGTGACGGCAGCGGCGGCAACATGACCGCTGGGACTGTGGACGGCCAGCGGGCCAAACAGCGGCGAACAGGCGAGGAAAGTCAGTTTGGACAGCAGGGTCGCGACGAAAACCGCGGCCACGACCAGCAGCCATGCAATCGCGCCGCGCCGCCAGCCCTGGATGGCCAGGGCGACGGCAACGGCCAGCACCAGCGGCACGATGACCGCCTGATCGGCGAAGTCTGTCAGAAATCTCACCCCGTCCCTATAGGCGAAAGCCGAGGGAAAATGATTCAGAATCGCGTCATACCGGGGATGAAATTTGCGGTTACCGGCCTTTCCATACCGGAGTACGCTTGGTGAGGAACGCGTCCATGCCCTCGCGGAAATCCTGGCTGGTGTAGGCTTGTTCGATCAGGTCCTCGTCGGGCGGCAGGTTGTCGCGCAGGCGGCGCAGGGCTTCGCGGGTGACCCGCATCGTGATCGGGGCATGACTGGCCAGCAGTGCGGCCAGTTCGGTTGCGCGTGTCCGCAGCGCGGCGTGGTCGGCCAGCACCTCGGTGACGAGACCGACCGACAGGGCCTCGGTCGCGGACAGCAGGCGGGCGGTGAATATCATCTCGATGACGCGGGCGGGGCCGACCAGGGCGTTCAACCGAGCGATATTGGACATCGACAGGCAGTTGCCCAGGGTGCGGGCGATGGGAAAGCCGAATCGGGCGTTGGCGGCGGCAATCCGCAGATCGCATGATGCGGCGATGGCGGCGCCGCCCCCGGTGCAGGCACCGGCAATCGCGGCGACGGTGGGAACGGGGCAGCGCTCGATAGTGCCCAGGACGCGATCGATCCTGGCTTCGTAGGCCATGGCATCGGCGGCGCCGTCAAAGGCGCGAAACTGGTTGATATCGGTGCCGGCGGCGAATGCCTTCTCTCCGGCGCCGGTAATCACCAGGGCGCGGACGTCGCCCGGGGCGGCGGCGATTTCGGCCAGACGCTCATACATCGGGAAGGTCAGGGCGTTGCGCGCCTGCGGGCGGTTGAGGGTGACGAAGCCGATGCTGTCGCGCTGTTCGTAGAGGAGTTCTTCGGTCATTGGGTCGATCCTGGATGCGTTCCCTGCTGTCGTAGGGTCTCGATCGGCGGGGATGCAAGGCTAGCGGTTCGCCGGGCGTCTAACCGATGCCTCAAGAGCCAGGAATCGGTACTGAATATTATTTATTGGACATTCGTCGCTGATGAACAGGGGACAAGGGATGGGCGGTATTCCAGCGCGTGTGCCAGAATGCGTAGCGAATCATGGGAAATTAGTCAACGGAATGCGATGGGGCGGGACTGCCGGCGCAATCGGCGGCCGGCCGCCTCGGGCGGGAGCGGCCCCTCTTGAGCGCGGCCGGATCGGCCCCATAATTTCACCACGTTCATAGGTGCATCCTGCGTGCGGCCCGGGCTAATCTGAGCGACCGGACGCGTCTGGCCCCGGGGCCGGGCGATTCGGAGCAAGGCCGGGTTGCACGTTAAAGGCGGCACCAGAGAGAGGACGACGATGGATAAAAACCTGATCGCGTTGATTGGCGCGGTAACCTCGGCGGCGGCGGCGGCGGTTCCCGCACAGGCCGCACTGGCGCCGGTTACCCGGGAAACACTGTCCCAGATCGACAGCTACACCGATCTGCTGCGGCCGATTCCCGATGCGCTTGCCATTCTGAAGGGGGCGGCGGAGGCAGCGCCGCAAACCGGTGCCGCCGACGGCGGGGCCATCCAGCAGGTTCAACTGCCCTACTATGGGCAACCTTATTATCAGCAGCCGGCCTACCCGCCGGCGTACGCCCCGCCGGCGTATTACCCTCCGGGCTATTATTACCGGAGGCCATATTTCCATCACCATCACCACCACCACCATCATCACCATCATTTCCAGTAAACGACCGCCAGGACGCGATCGCCGCGGTGTGGCCGGGTTCGACAGACGGGCCGCCCGCGGGACCGAACGCGGATCGACAGAGACAAGACCGAACGCAGGGAGTGACGATTCATGAGACCGATCGCATGGCTGGGACTTTTCAGCACGCTTGGCCTGTTGGCCGGCTGCGTTGGCGTTGGCGGCGAAGGCTTCGGAGACATGGGCTATGCGCCGGAGGGGTACGGCATGGAAGGGCCGGTATTTGGCGGGGGCTATGCTGACAGCCCTGGCATGTATGCGCCCAGTTTCGGCTTCATGAACGGATTCGACGGCGGCTTCGGCGGCGGGTTCGGAGAAGGCGACGACGACGACGACTGATGCCGGGCAACGGCGCCTTTCGCCGCGAAGGAACAATACCGGATCGCCGCGCAGGCGGCGGAAGCGTTTATGGAGACCAAACCATGAAACTGAAATCAGCGATTCTTATCGGCGCCGTTCTGGCTGCGCCGGCGTTACCGGCTATGGCCGCCACACAGCCGCCGCCGGTTGTAGGCGGGGCATCCGCACCGACGATCAGCGGACGGGTCGAACAGCGGCTGGCCAGGCTGCACACCGAATTCGGCATCACGCCAGACCAAGAGAAGCTATGGGGCCAGTTCGCCGATGTCGTTCGGTCCAACGCCCGGACGATGGGCGGATTGTTCTCCAAGCGCCGGGCCGCGCTGCCCACGATGACCGCCGCGGACAACATGCATTCGCTGACGGAGATCGCCGCCCAGCATGCCCGCGCGATGCAGTGGCTGGATGCAGCCTTCATGGGATTGTACAACTCGATGCCCCCGGCCCAGCAAAAAGCCACCGATGCGGCGATGCGTGCCGAGGGTATGAAAGCCCGTCCCTGACCGGGTAGCAGCGGCGCCTCGGCGGCAGGGCCGCGGAGGCGTGCAGCCCGGCGTTACGGCAAATCGTTATGACCGCCGTGTGCGCCCGGTGGCCGGGATGGCCGCCGGTCGGGGCACAAACGTGCAAAACCGCAGCCAAACCGCCACAGCTGACTTGACCTGCACGCCCGCGATCATCATGTTCCCGCCGAATCAACAGTACCAAGGGGCCTGATGTCAAAAGAAGACATGATCGAATTCAGCGGCACGGTGATGGAGCTTCTGCCCAACGCCATGTTCCGGGTGAAGTTGGATAACGAGCACAGCATTCTGGCACACACCAGCGGCAAGATGCGCAAGAACCGCATCCGCGTGCTGGCCGGTGACCGCGTGAACGTGGAAATGACGCCGTACGACCTGTCCAAGGGCCGCATCACTTTCCGCTTCAAGTAGCAGGCCGCGTTCAGTAATGCGCGATTCCAGCGGGGTAAAACCGCTCCCGCTGATCCTGGCATCGTCCAGCCCCCGACGACTGATGCTGCTGAAGCAGATCGGCATCGTGCCGGATCAGGTCGTCTCCCCCGATATCGACGAAACCCCCGCTAAAGACGAACAGCCCCGCCAGTATGCCGAACGCATGGCCCGGGCGAAAGCTTCCGCCGTGCCGTCGGCCGATTGCCTGGTGCTGGCCGCCGATACCGTCGTGGCAGCCGGGCGGCGCATTCTGCCCAAGGCGGAAGACGCCGCGCAGGTCCGTGCCTGCCTGACACTGCTGTCCGGGCGCCGTCACCGGGTACTGACCGCCATCGTTCTGGCCGAGCCGGGTGGACGGACCACCGAAAGGGTGGTGGAAAGTGCCGTCACGTTCAACCGGCTGACCGATGCGCAGATCGACCGCTATGTCGCGACCCTGGAGGGCGAGGGCAAGGCCGGCGGCTATGCGATCAACGGCCATGCCGCCAGTTTCATCCGGTTCCTGTCCGGCAGCTACTCCGCCGTCGTCGGACTGCCGTTGTTCGAGACCGCGCAGTTGCTGCGAGGTCATGGCTGGCAGGTGCCATGACTGTTTCGATCCGGGCGGCCGCGAGCCCGGGTGAGGTTCGGGTGGCGGCCGTGGGCGGTAACCGCCTGATCGACTATATCCTGTGGCGGCCCGGCGCGCCGGATGGCGTCGGCGACATTCACCAGGGGCGCATCATCTCCCAGGTACCGGGTATGGCCGGTGCGTTCGTGGCGATAGCCGGTGCCGAGGGGTTTCTGCCCGACAGCGAGGGCGCGAAAGGACTGACCGCCGGCACCATGCTGACGGTTCGGGTTACCCGGGCGGCGCAGGCCAATAAGGGGCCGCGGTTGTCGGGAAGAAATGTGGACCTGGCTGGCGGCGGAACGGTTGCGCTGCTGCGGCGGGGTCCGGACCCGATCGCCCGTCTGGCAGCCCGTTTTCCGGATGCTCCTGTTATCGTGGACGACGCGGCGTTGGCCGCATCGCTGCGACCGGCGGCGCGCGTCAGTGTGCAAGCCAACGTGTTCGATGACGATGTGGCGGGGGCAATCGACGCCTTGTCCAGCCCGCATGTCGATCTGCCGAACGGTGCGTCGCTTTCGGTCTGGCCGACTCCGGCGCTGGTGGCGATCGATGTGGATGCGGGCGGCAGTCTGGCGGGGCCGGCCGCGGCCGGGGCGCGTCATCAGGCGATAAACCGGGCGGTGGTGCCGGTGCTGGCGGAGCAAATCCGGCTACGGAACCTGTCGGGGGCAATCGTGGTGGATCTGGCGGGACTGGCGGCGCGCAAACGGGCGGCGCTGGCGCCGGATTTTTCGGCGGCGCTGGCGGGCGATCCGCTGCATCCGCGATTTTTGGGGTTCACCGCGCTGGGGCTGGCGGAGATTGTGCGGCCGCGAATCCATCCGCCGCTGCACGAGCTGCTGACGGGTCCGCTGGCGGCGGGTCTGGCGGCGCTGCGGGCGGCGATGACGGCGTTCCATCGGGACCCGCGCGGGCTGCCGGCGATCCGGGCGAACCCGGCGGTGGTTTCGGCGTTGCAGGCCGATCCGGTCGCGCTGGCCGATCTTGTCCGGCGCACCGGCCGGCAGGTTACACTGCGATCGGACCCATCGCTGCCGACGACGGGATGGATGCTGGAGACGGATCATGGCTAAGCCCCCCCTCACCTGCCCGATTTGCGGGCGCCGCTCGTCCGAGGCGACAAAGCCGTTCTGCACGCCGCGCTGCCAGGAGGTCGATCTGGGCCGCTGGCTGACCGGGGTTTACCGGATTCCCGGCCCGCCGGCGGAGTTGGATGAGGATCCGCCGCCGTCGCCCGACGCCGCATGAAAAGAATGCAGCGTAAGGGCTCGATCGAGGGTTGATCGCCGGACTGTCATGGGCTAATCACCCGCCTCCAACACGGTCACCATGGTGGCCAGGCGATGCCCGGGTAGCTCAGTTGGTAGAGCATGCGACTGAAAATCGCAGTGTCGGTGGTTCGATTCCGCCCCCGGGCACCATCCCGTTTTCCTCGATGGTTCATTCCCCCAGCCGGGGCTACGCTATCGCCCCCTACATGCCGCTGAAAAATCAGCGTAGTTTCGGGTGCCGCCAAGCGCGACGATGTCCCGTGCCCGCGTCCCGTGGATGGGATCGACCTGACGTTCGAGCCGCCGGCCGGCAGCCGCATGATCCATGCCCGCACGATCACGTACCACGCGGGTGACAAGCGGCCCGCCCCTGCCGTACGCTGTGCCAGCATGATCGCCGAACGAATCGTTCCTCGGGGCCAGTGCGCCGATCCTGACCGGAACGACGTTCATTTTCGTGAGTGAACCGTACTGAACCCGCAAGGCCGGAGAAAACGATGACAGATAAATCATTCCGTTCGGTGGTCTTTCCGCTTCGCCTGCACTGCGGCCGGAAGGCGATCGAACAGGGGCTGAAGGAAGCCGTGCAGCGTGCGGGGGCGAAGCGCGCCTTCGTCGTATGCTCACGTTCCGTCAACCAGCGCACCGATACGATCGCCCGCATACAGGCTTTGCTCGGTAACACCTGTGCCGGCGTGTTCGACGGTATCGAAAAGGATTCGACCTACGCCTCGGTCAGCGCCGCCAAGGATGCGGCAACAGCGGCCAGCGCCGATTTGCTGATCGCCGTGGGCGGCGGCAGCGTCATGGTGGCAACCCGGGCGGTGGCAATCTATATGGCGGAAACGGGCGACCCGTTCGCGCTGATGACGCAATACCCTGCTGGCAAACCCGCTTACAGCCCGCGGCTGATGGCGCCCAAGCTGCCGATCATCAACATCCCGACGACGCCGACCAGCGCGATGCACCGTTCCGGCGTGGGGCTGAAGAATCCCGATCTCGACCACCGTATGGAGTATTTCGATCCGAAGACCCGCCCGCGGGCGGTGTTCCTCGATGAAGAAGCGCTGCTGAGCGCACCGGCAGACCTGTTCCGTTCTACAGCAACAACGGTGTTCGCCACTCATGTGGCGGCCATGTCGGCCATCGACATAAACCCGCTTGCCGAGGCCAGCCGCAACCACGCCTTTCGCCTGGCCTACCGATCCTATCCGCGGCTGGTGGATGCGGTTGACGATCCGGCGGTGCGGCAGGACTTCGCCATCGCGGCGTTGTTACAAAACCGATCTGAGGATGATGGTGCGCCGCGCTACCGGGGCGGTGCGTTCTCCGGCAACTACGCGGTCTCCACGGCACTGCATGTCCGGTATCCGCATGTCGGCCAGGGTGAGTCGACCTCGGTCGTCCATGCAACGAAAATCCGTCTGACGGAGGCGATCGATCCCGCCGCCGCCCGGCAGGTCGCGGAGGCGCTGGAGGTATGGCGCGATGGCATGGATGCCCGTCAGGCCGGCCTGGCGGTCGCGGATCGGCTGGAGGACCTGTACTCCCGAACCGGCCTGCCGGTACGGGTGCGGCAACTCCGGATTCCGCGCGACGACCTGGGGAATATCGCCAATGAGACAGTCAGGAATTTCAACTTCAACCCCGGTATGCGCTCCGCCGGCGATCAGATCGAGGACGCGCTGCGCCTGCTGGAGGAAGCCTACTGAACCCGTCCGCCGGGAGGGGCCGGCGTTGCGCACCCCGGCATCCTGTCGTATTCAAAAATCAATAGCGCCCGGCCCGGACGCAGCGCGCCCTGAATGGCCGCCGATCGGGCTGTAAGAAAGGGGGACGAGCCGAGATGCACTTCGGATATTCACCAGAGCAGCAGGCGCTCCGGCGTGAGGTTCGCGCCTTTATCGCCGAACATGTGACCGACGAGGTCCTGGCGGAGCGCGGATCGTCCGAATCGAACACGGGCCGCGGCGAGGAATCCGGCGCCATGCGGGCGCTCTACGAAAAAATCTATGAGCGCGGCTGGCTCGGTATCACCTATCCCAAGGAATATGGCGGTCAGGGTAAGGACCGCATGACGCAGTATATCGTCGAGGAAGAATTCACCCGTATCGACATCCCGATCGGCCTGAACGGCTCCGGCGCACCAGCCATCATGGCCGCTGGCACCGAGGAGCAGAAGCGCCACTTCATTCCGAAACTGATCAAGCGCGAGTTTTCGTTCGCGCTGGGCTTCACCGAACCGCATGCCGGCGCCGATCTGGCATCGTTACAGTGCAGAGCTGTCCGCGACGGCGACGAGTTCGTGATCAATGGGCAGAAGATGTACACCTCGGCTGCCCATGTCGCGACGCACATCTATCTGATGGCGCGCACCAACCCGAACCTGCCGAAGCACAAGGGTATCTCGATCTTCCTGGTCCCGATGGAAACGCCCGGCATCACCGTGCGCCCGTTATGGACCATGCAGAACGATCCGCCCGCACCGGTCGGCACCACCTACGGTCACCAGCGCACCAACGAAACGTTCTTCGAGGACGTGCGCATCCCCGCGTCCTGCCTGCTGGGTCAGGAGAACGAGGGTTGGCGGGTTGGCTCGATGGGGCTGAATCTCGACCGGGTGGGCGCCTCGCGCTACCTGATCTCGGTGCGGCGCGACGAAGACATCGTCAATTTCGTCAAGTCGAACAGCTTCGACGGTTATGTTCCGGCGAAAGATCCGGCGATCCGCGACAAAATCGCCGATTTGTGGATCGAAGCGCAGGTCTGCCGGCTGATGACGATGCGGTCGATGTCGATCGTCGAACACGGCGGCAACTTCACCTATGAAGGTTCCGCCGGAAA
>JAKBCJ010000559.1 GCA_021807975.1 Pseudomonadota bacterium
GCTGTGGCACTCCGATGCGTCGTTTCGGGCGATCCCGGCCAAATACTCGCTGCTGTCCGCCAGGGTGGTGCCAGGCACCGGCGGCAACACCGAATTCGCCGACATGCGCGCCGCCTATGACGCGCTGGACGACCGGACCAAGGCGGAGATCGAGACGCTGATCACCGAACACTCCAACGCATATTCGCGGGAAATCATTGGCTTCCCAAAGGAGGACTACGGCCAGCAGAACCAGGACAAGCTGCGTCCGGTTCGCCAAAGCCTGGTCCGCACCCATCCGGTCACTGGCCGGAAATCGCTGTATCTGTCAGCCCATATTGGCACCATCGCCGGGTGGCCGATGCCCGAGGCCCGCGCCTTCATAAGGGACTTGATGGAGCACGCGACCCAGCCGCAATTCGTGCATGCCCATGTATGGCGGCCTTGAGACTTGGTGATCTGGGACAACCGCACCACGATGCACCGCGCCCGCCGCTATGACGACCTGCGCGAAATCCGAGATATGCGGCGATCCACGATCCGCGGCGACGCCATCACGGCCCCTCAAGAACAGGCAGCCTGACCATGAACATCACGCCCCTGCACCCCGGTTTCATTGGCGAGGTTTCCGGCATCGATATCGGCGTTCCCCTGTCCGACGCCCGGGTCGCGGCCGTCGAGGCGGGCATGGACCAATACGCGGTGCTGATCTTCCACGATCAGAAGCTGACCGACCAACAACAATGCGACTTCAGCCGCAACTTCGGGGAGCTGGAGGCCACGCTGATCGCACAGATGTCCAAACCCGGTGACCGGCGCCTAGGCCCGGTGGAGATGGGCGACATCTCCAACCTCGATGCCGCGGGTAAGCTGCGTCCCCGCGACGACAGCCGCCGGATGTATGCTCTCGGCAACCGGCTCTGGCACGCCGATGCGTCCTTTCGGGCGACCGGCGCCATCTACTCCCTGCTCTCCGCCCGGGTTGTACCCAGCCAGGGCGGCGATACCGAATTCGCCGATATGCGGGCGGCTTACGATGCGCTCGACGACAAGACCAAAGCGCTCATCGACGGTCTGGTGACGGAACATTCCATCGCGTACTCCCGAGCGGAACTCGGCTTCGAGGATTATGGCCCGGGCAACGAGGACAAGATCCGCCCGGTTCGCCACAGCCTGGTGCGCACCCATCCGGTGACCGGCCGCAAGTCGCTGTATCTGTCAGCCCATATCGGCACCATCGTCGGCTGGCCGATGCCCGAGGCGCGTGCCTTCATCCGCGATCTGACCGAACACGCCACGCAGCCGCACTTCACTCACGCCCATCGGTGGCGGGTGAACGATCTGGTCATGTGGGATAACCGCACGACCATGCACCGGGGGCGCCGCTATCGCGACCTGACGGAAGTGCGCGACCTGCGGCGCACGACGATCCGGGGTATTGGCCTAACAGCCGAGCAGGCCCCGGCGCTGGCGGCGGCGTAATCGTCCTTACAAAATCCGAACATAATGGAGGAACCCCAATGTCCATTTCGATCAGCGAACTAACCCCGGGCTTCGTGGGCGAGGTCTCTGGCATCGACATCACCCAGCCGTTGACCCGGGAGCAGGCGGCAACGCTGGAAGCCGGCATGGATCGGTATGCCGTGTTGGTTTACCACGACCAACCGTTTACCGATGAGCAGCAGAAAGCCTTCAGCCGCAACTTCGGCGAACTGGAAAACACCGCTGGCGGCAATGTAACGAAGGCGGCGGAGCGCCGGCTGGATTACCAGATGGCGGACGTGTCCAACCTCGGACCAGACCACAAACCGCTGGCGCGCGACGACCGCCGCCGTCTGTTCAACCTGGGCAACCAGCTATGGCACTCTGACAGCTCGTTCCGAGCGATTCCGGCGAAATTTTCGTTGTTGTCGGGGCGGATCGTGGTGGATGCCGGGGGGAATACGGAGTTCGCCGACATGCGCGCGGCCTATGACGCGCTGGATGACCGGACCAAGGCGGAAATCGAAGACTTGGTCTGCGAACATTCACTGATCTACTCGCGCGGCTCGCTGGGCTTTACCGAACTGACGGATGAGGAAAGGCAGATGTTCAAACCGGTGCGGCAACGTCTGGTGCGAACCCATCCGGTCACCGGGCGCAAATCGCTGTATTTGTCATCCCATAGCGGCACGATCGTCGGTTGGCCGATGCCGGAAGCGCGCGCCTTCCTTCGCGACCTGAACGAACACGCCGTTCAGCCCCGGTTCACCTACTCCCACAAGTGGAAGCAGTACGACCTGGTGATGTGGGACAACCGCACCACGATGCACCGGGTCCGCCGCTTCGATGAGACCAAGGTGCGCGACATGCGCCGCACCACCGTTGCTGGCGACAGCGTCACCGTCCAACAAATGGCTGCCTGATATGACCAATCCACGCTGGAAACGCCGCCCGCAGGGTTCGACCTGGGGCGACTTCGGACCCGACGATCAACTCGGGCGGCTGAACCTGGTGACGCCCGAAAAGGTGCTGCAAGGCATACAGGAAGTGAAGGCCGGCAAGACCTTCTGCCTGTCGCTGCCGCTGGATTATCCCGGCGGCAACATCATCAATCCCCGCCGCCATCCGCCTGTGCTGAAGCCCACGGAGCGGAACGGCCGGCCGAACATGAATTATCCGCTGCGCTGCGACGACCCAACGGCGCTGGACATCGTGTGCGACGATCAGGTGCTGCTGACGCTGCAATACTCCACCCAATGGGACAGCCTGTCGCATGTCGGGCAGATGTTCGACGCCGACGGCGACGGCATCCCGGAGGATGTGTTCTACAATGGCTACCGAGCCGGCACCGACATTGTCGGCCCGGTGCGCTATGACATGCAGGGCAAGCAGACCCCGACCGGAGAGGCCTCCGGCGCTCGCAAGCTGGGCATCGAGAACATGGCGGTGTCGTGCGTGCAAGGCCGCGCCGTGATGATCGACCTGGAGGCGCATTTCGGCCGATCTGGCAAGATCGTCGGCTACGAGGACCTGATGATGGTCCTGGACAAGGACAAAGTCGTGGTTGAACCGGGCGACTTCGTCTGCATCCGCACCGGCTTTGCCCAGTTGCTGCT
>JAKBCJ010000087.1 GCA_021807975.1 Pseudomonadota bacterium
GAGTCCTTGATCCCCTATAACCCGGCCGTCAGCACCTATGGACGGGCGTTGTTGATTGGTGTGCTGAATACGCTGCATGTGGCGGTGATCGGAATCATCCTGGCGACCATTCTGGGCACGTTGATCGGCATTGGGCGTTTGTCGAAGAACTGGCTGCTGTCCAAACTCACCGCGTTCTATGTGGAGGTGCTGCGCGACATTCCGCTGCTGCTGCAACTGCTGTTCTGGTACACGGTTCTCCAGGGCCTGCCCGCCCCGCGGCAGGCGCTGCACATCGGCAATGCGTTCTTTTTGACCAACCGCGGCATGCGGGTGCCGCTGCTGGATTGGCAACCGGCGCATAGCTGGGCGCTGCTGACCTTCGCCATTGGTGCTATCGGAACGGGCCTCTGGCGCAAACACGCCACCCGCCGGCAGGAGGCGACCGGTCGGCGTCCCCCGACATGGCCTGTCGCGCTGGGTCTGCTGCTTGGCCTGCCCATCGCGGTTTGGGCGATGCTGGGGGCGCCGTTCACACTCGTTCTGCCGGTGCTGAAAGGCTTCAACTTCCAGGGCGGCGGTACCGTCAGCCCGGAATACTTCGCGCTGCTGGTCGGTCTGGTGACCTACACCGCGTCCTATATCGCGGAGATCGTCCGGTCTGGCATCCAGGCCATCCCTAAAGGACAATGGGAAGCCGCCGAGGCACTGGGCCTGCGGCCGGGCGAGGTGCTGCGCCAGATCGTTCTGCCGCAGGCGTTGCGGGTCATCATCCCGCCAATGACCAGCCAGTATCTGAACCTGACCAAGAACAGCTCCCTGGCGATCGCGATCGGGTTTCAGGATGTGGTGTCGATCGCCAACACCACGCTGAACCAGACCGGTCAGGCGATCGAGGGCATCGCCTACATCATGGCGGTTTACCTGACGATCAGCCTGTCGATCAGCCTGTTCATGAACTGGTACAACGCGCGCATCGCGCTGGTGGAGCGCTGACGCCATGGGCGACATCGCAGCCGAATGCATTCCCGGAGAAGCCCGCGCGCAGCAGAAAGCCGCCGCCCTCGGCCTGTGTGCCCGGGCTCGGGTCAATCTGTTCGGGTCATGGTGGTCCACCGCCGTCACCTTGGCGCTGGGCTACATCCTTCTGCGCATTGCCTTCGCGGCGTTCGCGTGGGGCATCTTCAATGCCATCTGGTCCGTGCCGTATGGCCCGACCGGTATCGCCAACACCGCCGCTTGCCAGAACGCCAAAGGCGTCGGCGCCTGCTGGGCGGTGCTGGGTGACAAATACCGCCTGATCCTGTTCGGGCGCTACCCGTATGCGGAACAATGGCGCCCGGCGACCGTCGTGCTGCTGTTCATCGGCCTGTACACCGTGTCCGGCCTCCGCCGCTTCTGGCGCAAGGAACTGGCGCTGATCTGGATCGGCACGCTGACGGCGGTTGGGGCGCTGATGTGGGGCGGTTTCGCCGGCCTGCCGCTGGTCACCGAGGACTACTGGGGCGGCCTGCCGATCACCCTGATCCTTGCGACGTTCGGACTGGCGTTCGCCTTCCCTCTGTCCGTGCTGGTCGCGCTGGGGCGCCGATCGACCGATATGCCCGCCGTGAAGGTCCTGTGCGTGGTGTATGTGGAGTTGATCCGTGGCGTCCCGCTGATCTCTGTCCTGTTTATGGCCAGCGTGATGTTCCCGCTGTTCATGCCGCCGGGGCTGAACATCGACAAGCTGCTGCGCGCCCAGGCCGCCATCGTCCTGTTCGCCGCCGCTTATCTGGCGGAGGTGGTGCGCGGCGGCCTGCAGGCGCTGCCCAAGGGCCAGGCGGAGGCGGCCGACGCGCTGGGCCTGTCTTACTGGCAAAAGACCGCGTTTATCATCCTGCCGCAGGCGTTGCGGCTGGTGATCCCGCCCTTGGTCAACACCTTTATCGGCTTCTTCAAGGACACCAGCCTGGTGCTGATCATCGGCCTGTTCGACCTGCTGACGATGGGAAAGGTCGCGCTGAGCGACCCGCCCTGGGAGAGCTTTTCCACCGAAGTCTATCTGGGGCTCGCGGCGATCTACATCGCCTTCTGCTTTGCCATGTCGCAATACAGCCGAAGCCTGGAGCGCGACCTTAACCGCTCCCGCGGGCGCTGACGGAGTACGTCATGAGTCACACGCTAGCCGCGGGCCCGCCCGCCATTGTGCTGGACAAGGTCAACAAAAGGTACGGCGCGATGCATGTGCTGCGCGACGTGTCGCTGACGGTGGCGGAGAAAGAGCGGGTCGTGGTGTGCGGTCCGTCCGGGTCCGGCAAATCGACCATGATCCGCTGCATCAACCGGCTGGAGGCGCACCAGGAGGGCAAAATCGTCGTTGACGGCACGGAACTGACGGACGATCTGCGCGCGCTGGACACGATCCGGCGGGATGTCGGCATGGTGTTCCAGTCGTTCAATCTGTTCCCCCATCTGACGATCCTGGAGAACTGCACGCTGGCGCCGATCTGGGTACGCAAGATGCCCAAGGCGGAGGCGGAAGACCTCGCCATGAGCTATCTGGAACGGGTGAAGATACCGGAACAGGCGAAGAAGTATCCCGGCCAGTTGTCGGGTGGGCAGCAGCAGCGTGTCGCTATCGCCCGCGCGCTGTGCATGCAGCCGAAGATCATGCTGTTCGATGAGCCGACCAGCGCCCTGGACCCGGAGATGATCAAGGAAGTGCTGGACACCATGATCGGTCTGGCCGACACCGGCATGACCATGGTCTGTGTCACGCACGAAATGGGTTTCGCGAGGCAGGTCGCGCACCGGGTGGTGTTCATGGACCGGGGCGAGATCGTGGAGAGCGGCCCGCCGAACGAAATGTTCGAAAACCCGAGGACGGATCGGTTGAAACTGTTCCTCAGCCAGATATTGAGGGGGCACTGATGCAGCCGGACACCCTGGACCGGCAATGCCGCCGCACGCTCTGATCGCAACCGCCCTGGCCCATCTGAACGCCGGCGATCTGGACGCGGCGGCGGCGGTCTGTGGCGGATTGCGGCAGCTTCGGCCCGACGACCCCGCCGTCGCCCAGTTGGAGGCTACCATCGACCTGCGCGCCGGCCGTCCGGAGCAGGCGCTGACCGCGATCCGGCGCGGCCTCGCTGCCCGCCCGCTGCATGTGCCGTCCTTGGTTCTGGCCGCCCGGGCGGCGCTGGCCGCCGGCATGGCGGATCAGGCGGTGCCCCCGCTGCGCGAAGCCGTGGCCCGGGCGCCGGATCAGGCCGAACCCGCATTCCTGCTGTGCCGCACGCTGCTGGAACTTGGCGACCCATCGCTTTCCGCGATGCTGGACCTGACGGCGGCACGGCACAAATCCCATGCCCGGGAGTGGCAACAACTCGGCCTGCTGCTGCAACGCGCGCAACGGCCCGCCGCCGCGCTGGCCGCCTTTACCCGTGCGGCGTCCGCCGATCCAACCCTGGCGGCGGCCTGGTTCGGCCGTGGCCTGCTGCTGCGCGAAGCCCAACAAACGACCGAGGCGAGAACCGCGCTGGAGCGCGCCACCGCCCTCGATCCCACCGCCTCCGCGGCATGGTTCGCGCTCGGTCTTACCTGCCAGGACCTGGGGGATGAACGCGCCGCCGCAACCGCGTTCGGGGCGGCGCTACGCGAACGGGCGGACTTCGCCGAGGCGGCGGTCAACCTGGGCATCGCGTATCAACGCCTGGGCGACATGCCGGCGGCAATGGCGGCCTATCGATCCGCGATCCAAATCCGGCCCGACACGCTGGGACGCATTGCCCAGGCGGTCACCGCCGCCAGCACCGGCATGCTATGGCTCAACCCCGCCGACTTCCGCCGAGCGCTCGGGGTCTGAACCGGGGGCGGCTGAACGGCGGTCGCGGAAGCGGCGGCGGTACACGCCGGGGGCGCTGAGCAGCGCCTCGGCGGTTTCGTCATAGCGGGCGGCGGCTTCGGCCGAAAAGCTCTCGAACACCAGATCCGGCACGGTACGCGGCACAGCGAAGCACTGTGCCACGGGCGTGCCGCGCGGCAGCGTTCCGGAGAACGACGGATCGGTCCAGCGTGCGGGAAACAGGATGCCGACATCGCTGAAGCGGTCGGCATCGACCAGGCCGGTGACGAGGCGGAACGGCAGGTCCTCGCGGTTGACCGGATGCGTGGCGAACAGCGACCAGCCGGGTTCCAACTCGATCGTCCAGAAGCTGTTGAACTTCACCAGCACCTGGTCGGGACCGTGCAGCGGGGTGCCCTCCACCTGTTCGGCGACGTGGAAGCTGATCGGGGAGCGCGGGTGGGCATGGACCGACGGTGTCGGGACATCCCAGTTCCAGGACAGCGCGCCGTCCCGCACGGTCACGTCGCAGGGCAGGGGCATGATGAAGCCATAGCTCATGGCGTCGATGAACGGCGGGCATTGCTTGACGGTCCGGACCTCCCGCCCATGGGTTGGGGAGAAGTTCCGGGGCTGCATCGCGCGAATCCAGTCCGGCAGCGCCGCCCTGGCGGGGATGGGCCGGGGCAGGTGGTCGGTCAGCGCGGGGTCGCAACGGAAGACGATACGCATGGTTTCCCCCGCGGTGTCAGGGCCGCAACAATGCGCGGGCCAGGGCGTCCTGCCAGCCGCGATATTTCCTGACGCGCTCTGCTTCCGGCATGGTTGGTTCGAACCGCCGCTCCCCCGACCATGTGGCGGCAAAGCTGTCGGGATCGGGATACAGGCCGGCGGCCATCCCCGCCAGGTAGGCAGCGCCCAGAGCGGTGGTTTCCAGGCAGGTTGGGCGATCGACCGGGGCGGCCAGGATGTCGGCTAGGAATTGCATCGTCCAGTCGCTGCCGCTCATGCCGCCATCGACGCGGATCACGGTGTGGGCGTCGGCCCAGTGGGTGCCAAGATCGGCGAACATCGCCTCCAGCAGGTCGCGGGTCTGGTAGCCGACGCATTCCAGCACCGCACGGGCCAGTTCCTTGCGCGTGGTGCCGCGCGTCATACCGGACAGCAGGGCGCGGGCATCGCTGTCCCAGTGCGGTGCGCCCAGGCCGACGAAGGCCGGGACCATGTAAACGTCCTGCGCCGGATCAGCCTCGGCAGCCAGCGCCCCGGTTTCGGCGGCCGAGGCGATCAGGCCGATGCCGTCGCGCAGCCATTGCACCGCCGCCCCGGCGACAAAGATGGATCCTTCCAGCGCGTAGGTACGTTGGCCGTCGAACTGATAGGCGACGGTGGTCAGCAGCCGGTGACTGCTGGCAATGGCTTGCCGCCCGGTGTTCAGCAGGGCGAAACAGCCGGTGCCATAGGTCGATTTGACCATGCCCGGCCGAAAGCACGCCTGTCCGACCAGGGCGGCCTGCTGGTCGCCGGCGATGCCGCGCACGGGGATCGGGGCACCGAACATGTCGGCGCTGGTGTCACCGAACGTGCCGGCGGTATCGCGAACCTCCGGCAGCATCGACGCGGGGATGCCGAACAGCCTCAACAGGTCGTCGTCCCAGACGCCGCGATGGATATCGAACAGCAACGTGCGGGATGCATTGGTGGCATCGGTCGCGTGAACCGCGCCGCCGGTCAGCCGCCACAGCAGAAAACTGTCCACGGTTCCGAAGGCCAGATTTCCGGCCTGCGCCGCGGCGCGAGCGCCTTCGACGGTGTCCAGCAGCCAGGCGATTTTTGTCGCGGAGAAATACGGATCCAGCCGAAGCCCGGTGCGGGCGGCGACCAGGGCGCTGTGTCCGGCAGCTTCGAGGGTTTCGCATGCGGCGGCGGTGCGCCGGTCCTGCCAGACGATGGCATTATGGATTGCCCGGCCGGTGCGGCGGTCCCAGACCACTACGGTTTCCCGCTGGTTGGCGATGCCCAGCGCCGCGATGTCGGCGGCAATCAGTCCGGCGTTCGCCAGCGCCTGCCGAGCGGTGGCGATGGCGGTGGCCCAGAGGTCTTCGGGGTCATGTTCGACCCAACCGGGGCGCGGGTAGTGTTGGGCGAATTCCTGCTGGGCGGTTGCCACAGGGGCCACGGCGGCATCGAACACGATGCTGCGTGTCGAGGTCGTGCCCTGGTCGATGACGAGGATGTGCCGCGCCATGGTGTCGGTTCCTTCGGTACGCGCGGGTCATCGCCCCCCGATGACCGGCCTTCCGGCCGGCCACCAGGGGAGCGTATCAGGCCTTCGTCGGCCGGGGCGCGGCGGCCCAGGTCTTCAGCAGTTCGTCGTAGTCGATCGTCTCACCCTTCGGCTTTTCGTTCGGCAGCTTGCGCTGGGGCGCCAGATTGCCGTCCTTGGCCGACTTCTCATACCAATACTCGGCGGTTCTTTCCGGGTTCATCTTGGGGCCGAGCGCGCCTTGTGCGCCGGATTTCTCCAACCGCATCATGATGGCGTCCTGATCGCGGGCGAGACCGTCCATCGCCTGCTGCGGTGTCGCCTCGCCCGAGATCGCCTTCGAGACGTTCTGCCACCACACCTGCGCCAGTTTACCGTATTCCGGGACGTTGACGCCGGTGGGGGTCCACAGTTTCCGGGCCGGGCTGCGATAGAATTCAACCAGGCCGCCGACTTTCGGCGCAAGCTGGGTCATCGCATCGGACCAGATGTCGCTGTCGCGGATAACGTGCAGCGAGGTCAGCGACTTCTTCAGCGTCACGGTCTTGGACACGCAGAACTGAGCGTATAGCCAGCCGGCCTTCACACGCTCCAGCGGGGCGTATTTCAGCATCGTCCAGCAGCCGACGTCCTGGTAGCCCAGCTTCATGCCTTCCTTCCAGTAAGCCCCGTGCGGCGAGGGTGCCATACGCCATTTCGGCGTGCCGTCGGCGTTCATCACCGGCAGCTTGGGGTCGGACAGGGCATGGGTGAACGCGCTGTACCAGAAAATCTGCTGGGCGATATGGCCCTGGCCCGGCACCGCGCCGGCTTCCAGGAAGTCCATGCCGGCCGCTTCCGGTGGCGCATACTTCTTCAGCCATTCGACGAACTTCGTCGTGGCATAGACGGCGGCCGGACCGTTGGCATCGCCGCCGCGGGTGATGGAGGACCCGACGGGCACGCCGTTTTCCATCCGGATGCCCCATTCGTCCACCGGCTTGCCGTTTGGCAGCCCGCGGTCGCCCGACCCGGCCATCGACAGCCATGCGTCGGTGAAGCGCCAGCCCAGCGACGGGTCTTTCTTGCCGTAGTCCATGTGCCCATAGACGCGGACGCCGTCGATTTCCTTCACGTCGTTGGTGAAGAAGTCGGCGATGTCTTCGTAGGCGGACCAGTTCACGGGAACGCCGAGTTCGTAGCCGTATTTCTGCTTGAACTTCGCCTTCAGCTCCGGCTTCTGGAACCAGTCATAGCGGAACCAGTACAGGTTCGCGAACTGCTGGTCGGGAAGCTGGTAGAGCTTGCCCTCGAACGTCGCGAAATCCAGGCCGATGAAGTCCTTCAGGTCCAGGTCCGGGTTGGTGATGTCCTTGCCGTCGCCGGCCATGAAATCGGTCAGGCTGCCGCCAACGATGTCCTTGTAGCGGGGATGCGTGCCGATGAAGTCGGAGTCGTTCATCCAGAAGTCGTAGATCGGCTTACCGGATTGAATTTCGACCTCGATCTTATCGACCAGCAGGCCTTCGTCCATCATCTCGTGGTTGACCTGGATGCCGGTGATCTCGGCGAAGGCCTTGGTCAGCGTCTTCGATTCGTATTCGTGGATGCTCAGGATTTCAGAGACGCAGCTGACCTTCATCCCCTTGAACGGGGCCGATGCCTTGATGAACCATTCCATCTCGGCCATCTGCTGGTCTTTGGTTTGCGTCGAGGGCTGGAATTCGGAATCCACCCATTTCTTCGCGGCATCGACCTGCTGGGCGTAGGACGGGGTGGAGGTCAGGATCGCTGCCGCCCCCGCTGTTGCGGCGGCTCCCTTGATTACGCCGCGTCGTGTCGTCTTCATTCACGTTTCTCCCTATTGTTACCCCGCACACCCTGTACGGGGTTCAGTCATGGTTACGCGAAGCGGAACATCGCGATCCCAAAGGCGATGGATATGGCGAGCGGGTACCAAAGGTCGCCCCCTCCGAACCGCATCCAGATGATGTAGATGAAGGCGGATCCCAGCAGGGTGACGAAGAAACGATCGCCCCGCGTTGTCGGGAACCGCAGGATACCCCTGCGCGGTGTTTCTGGCCGGTAGATCGCCAGCACGGTCAAAATCATCAACGCCGCGGCGATCAGGCCGAAGAACACCGCCGTTTCCCAGGTCCATGCCATCCAGGCGAGCATTGCGATACGCTCCCTAAACCCGTCCAAGGGCAAAGCCCTTGGCGATGTGATTGCGAACGAACCAGATCACCACCGCGCCCGGCACCATGGTCAGCACGCCGGCAGCGGCGAGCAGCGACCAGTCCATGCCGGAAGCCGAATAGCTGCGTGTCATGACGGCGGCGAACGGCAGCGCGTTGGACGATGTCAGCGTGGTGGCCAGCAACTGCTCGACCCAGGAAAACATGAAGCAGAAGAAGGCGGTCACGCCGATGCCGTTGGCGATCAGCGGCAGGAACAGCCGCAGGAAGAAGCGCGGAAACGAATACCCGTCGATCGCCGCCGTTTCATCGATTTCGCGCGGCACGCCGCCGACGAAGCCTTCCAGGATCCATACCGCCAGCGGCACATTGAACAGGCAGTGGGCCAGCGCGACCGCCCAGACCGTATCGAACAGGCCGACCGCGTAGAACAGGTTGAAGAACGGCAGTGCGAAAACGGCCGACGGCGCCATCAGGTTGGTGAACAGCCAGAAGAACAGATGCTTGTCGCCGACGAAGCGGTACCGGTTGAAGGCATACGCCGCCGGCAGCGCCACGCTGACGGAGATAACCGTGTTGATGGCGACATAACTCAGCGACACGCCGAACGCATGCACCCAGGTTGGATCGGCGAAAATCGCCCGGTATTTCTCCAGCGTCGGGTGGTGCGGCCACAACGCCATGCCGGACATGATGTCGGCGTTGGTGCGCAGACTGAGGTTGATCAGCCAGTAAACCGGCAGCATCAGCGCTAACAGATAGATAATCAGCGAAATGCGCGGGGCTATGGTCGAGCGCATCAGGAATCTCCCCGCCGTTCCAGTTGCGTCATGACGGTGAAGAAAATCCAGCAGGCGGTCAGAATGATAATGTAATAAACCAGCGACATGGCGGCGGCGCTGCCCACATCGACCTGTCCGATGGCGATTTTTACCAGATCGATCGACAGGAACGTGGTCGCACTGCCCGGACCGCCGCCCGTGACGACGACGGGTTCGGTGTAGATCATGAACGTCTGCATGAACCGCAGCAGCACCGCGATCACCAGCACCTTCCGCAGCTTGGGCAGTTCGATGTTGACGAACACCGCCCACCGGCTGGCGCCATCGATGCGCGCGGCCTGATAGTAGGCATCGGGAATGGCGCGCAGGCCGGCATAGCTCAGCAGGATGACCAGCGGCGTCCAGTGCCAGACGTCGATGACGACGATGGTCACCCAGGCAGAGACCGAATCCTGCGTCACATTATACGGCAGGCCGATGCCGGTCAGCGCGGCCCCGAACAGGCCGATATCCTGGCGGGCGAAAATCTGCCACATGGTTCCGACGACATTCCAGGGGATCAGCATCGGCAGCGCGGTGACGACCAGCGAAATACCAACCGCCCAGCCGCGCCGGGGCAGGCACAGCGCGATAGCGATGCCCAACGGAATTTCCACCGCCAGCGCGGCGAAGGAAAACGCGAAGGTGCGCAGCAGCGCGTCCGCGAACCGAGCGCCGATTTCGGTGCTTGGGTCCAACAGGTCGCGGAACCACGCATCGCCGTTCCAGAAGAAGTTGTTCACCCCCATCGAGTCCTGGAGCGAGTAGTTCACCACCGTCATCACCGGGAGGACGGAGGAAAACAGCACCAGCGCCAAAACCGGCAGGATGAAGAACCACGCCTTGTTATTCCAAGGTTTATCCATCATGCCGGTATTCCTTCGACACGAATTTCGTTCTGATAGACCAGCACATGCGCCGGATCGAACGTCACCGCGGCCTCGCTGCCGATGCCGTCCATGGTGTCGGGCACGGAGGCCACCAGCGGGAGCCCGTCGAGCGTGACATGGGCCAGCCGTTTGCGGCCGAAATCGTCCACCCGGCGGACCTGTACTTTCGGCCCGTTCCCGGGGGTCAGCGTCACGAAATCGGGCCGCACGCCGATCCGCACCGCATTGTTCAACGCCGGATAGGAAGCACCCAGCAAAATCCGGGAGCCGCCGACTTGGGCATACTGGCCGTCCACCGCCGCGGGCAGGAAATTCATGCCGGGCGAGCCGATGAAATAGCCGACGAACGTGTGGTCAGGCCGTTCGAACAACTCCTCTGGCGTGCCGATCTGCACCGCCTGGCCTTCGTTCATCACGACGACCCGATCGGCGAAGGTCAGCGCCTCCGTCTGGTCATGCGTCACATAGATCATCAACAGATCCAGTGCTCGGTGGACCGCCTTCAGCTTTGACCGCAGCTCCCATTTCAAGGCCGGATCGATCACGGTCAGCGGTTCGTCGAACAGCACGGCGGACACGTCGGATCGCACCAGCCCGCGGCCCAGCGATATCTTCTGCTTGGCATCCGCTGTCAGCCCGCGCGCGCGGCGGTTCAGGTCAGGTGTCAGTTCCAGCATCGCGGCGATTTCCGCGACGCGGGCGGCGATGGCGGCTTTCGGCATTTTGCGGTTGCGCAGCGGGAAGGCCAGGTTCTCGGCCACGGTCATGGTGTCGTAGATGACCGGGAACTGGAAAACCTGGGCGATGTTGCGCTGTTCGGTCGGCAGGCGCGTCACGTCGCGGTCGCCGAACAGCAACCGCCCCTCCGACGGGATAATCAGGCCGGAGATGATATTCAGCAGGGTGGTCTTGCCGCAGCCGGACGGACCCAGCAGCGCGTAGGCCAACCCCTGTTCCCATACGTGATGCAGCGGGCGAAGGGCATAGTCCTTATCGGCGCGCGGGTGCCGCGTGTACGAATGGGCGATGCCGTCCAGGGTGATGGTTGTCATGGTCAGGCCGTCCGTGCCATCGCGGGGGAAGCGGCGAGATTGCCCGCTGAGTCGAAGGCGAACGCGCGATCCATATCGACCGAAACCTCGGCTGTGGCGCCGGGCTGCCAGTCATGCACGCCGCGCACCAGACACACCCAGGTGCCGACGCCGACATCGACGTGAACGAAGCTTTCGGTGCCGCTGAGTTCGGTGACCGCGACCACGCCCGGAAAGCCCGGGGCCGAAGGCGCACCGCGGCTTAAAACCGCATCGTCGCACCGGAAGCCGACAGTGTAATGGCCGTCCGGCAGGTTCGCCAGGACGCCGGAGGCTGGCAGATGCCGCCCGGCCGCGGTGATGACTTCGGCGCCGCGCTTATCGACCGCCAGTTCGTTCAGCGGCGGGTCGGAAAACACCCGGGCGGCGGCGAGGTTGGCGGGCTGACGGTAAACCAGGGAGGTTGGCCCATGCTGGGTGACCTGTCCCTGCCACACCGTCGCGGTTTCGCCGCCCAGCAACAGGGCCTCGGTGGGTTCGGTGGTGGCATACACCAGGATCGCGTTGGTTTCGGCGAAGATTGGCGGCAACTGTTCGCGCAGTTCCTCGCGCAGCTTGTAGTCGAGATTGGCCAGCGGTTCGTCCAGCAGCACCAGATCGGCCCGTTTGACCAGCGCCCGGGCAATCGCCGTGCGCTGCTGCTGGCCGCCGGACAACTGCGCCGGCATGCGTTGCAGTAACGGTTCCAGCCGCAGCAGCGCCGCCGCGTGGCGGACGCGCGAGTCAATCTCCGCCTTCGGCAAACGGGCGACCCGCAGCGGAGAGGCGATGTTTTCGAATACGGTCAGGCTTGGGTAGTTGACGAACTGCTGATAGACCATGGCGACAGACCGTTTGCGCACCGGCAGGCCGGTAACGTCCGTGCCGTCCAGCAGCAGTCGGCCGGTGGTGGGCTGGTCCAGGCCGGCCATCAGCCGCATCATGGTCGTCTTGCCGGCCAGGGTTGGCCCCAGCAGCACATTCATAACGCCCCGGCGCAGTGTCAGCGACATACCGTCGATGATCGTCGTCGCGCCGGCGCGCAGGCCGATATTGTCCAATACAAGGCTCATGGGGCGTCGGCCGGCGGGGTCATGCCACAGCCATTCCTTCCTGCAACATACGGCGCATCGCGTCGTCCACGGCGGCGATCTGGACGGCGGTCAGGCGCAAACCAAGCTTGCCGCGCCGCCAGACGATATCCTGAGCGGTTCGCGCCCATTCGAACCGGATCAGATAGCGGATTTCCGCCTCGGTCAGATCGGCGCCAAAACAATGGCCGAGGTCGGCGGAACTGGCCGCCGCACCCAGCAGGATGCGGGTGCGCGTGCCATAGGCGCGCAGCAGCCGGCGCAGCATGGGGGCCGGAACGAACGGAAACTCCGCCGCGTAGCTGGCAGCCAGGGCGTCGAACCCGTCCATCGGGAAATCGCCGCCGGGCAGGGCGGTCCCGCCGGTCCAGCCGGCTGGCTTGCCGGGGGCAAGAGGCAGAAGCGGCTGCAACTGCGCCAGGGCGGATTCGGCCAGCCGCCGGTAAGTTGTGATCTTGCCGCCGAACACCGACAGTAACGGCGGTTGGTCCTGCGGTGCGTCGAGCTTCAGAACGTAGTCCCGTGTCGCTTCCTGCGCGGCGGAGGACCCGTCGTCGAACAGTGGCCGCACGCCGGAATAGGACCAGACGACCATGTCGGGCGTCACCGGCTTGCGCAGATAGGCGCTGGTGGACTGGCACAGGTATTCGATTTCCGCCGCGCTGGCGTGGACGGTGGCCGGGTCCCCGGTGAAGTCCAGATCGGTGGTGCCGATCAGGGTGAAGTCGTTCTCATAGGGGATCAGGAAGAAGATGCGGTTGTCGGCGTTCTGGAAAATATAGCAGAACGGCTGGTCGTACAGCTTGGGAACGACGATGTGGCTGCCCTGAACCAGGCGGACCGAAGCCGGAATGTTCGCGCGTATCACCGAACCGGCGACATCGGCGACCCAAGGGCCCGCCGCGTTGACCAGCGCGCGCGCGCGGATCGTGCCGCGTTCGCCGGTTTGCTGGTCCCGCAGGGTTACCGTCCATAGGCCGTCGGCACGTTCGGCCGACACGCAGGCGGTGCGGGTCGCGACCGTGGCGCCGTGTTCGGCTGCGTCGCGGGCGTTCAGCACCACCAGGCGCGAATCTTCCACCCAGCAATCGGAGTATTCGAAGCCGCGGGTGAATTCCGGCTTCAAAATGGCGCCGGCGGGAACGTCGTGCAGACGCAGGGTGCGGGTGGAGGGCAGGCGCTTGC